>DASXMJ010000237.1 GCA_036495685.1 Candidatus Binataceae bacterium
GTCATATGCGGCGATGATCAGCGGGAGCTCGAGAGAAGATATGGAAGTCATACCGTGGTTGAAAATTGCGGCATCTTCGGGATGTGCAGACAAGTATTCGAAGAAAGACGTCCCGAATACGTGATTGAACGCTGGCTGACCCGTCGCAATTGTGGTGGCAAGCTCCCCGAAGGACTTCCAAACCAATCCTGATCCCCACAGGACCGCGAGACCTCGCGTGGATTGTGGATGGTCAGCGCGGAGCGTATCGCTGAGTGGAGTTTGGTGATATTTCCCCGACGCATCCTCGGAGAAAATGCCGAGACTCGTGAGAAACTTGAGCAACCGGCTTAACGATGGTGCGTTCGATTCAGTAGCAGCCGCCAGCTCCTCAACGCTCGAAGGCGCCTTCGCTACCACATCCGCAATCCCAAGTTTCGCGGCAAGATGTATTGCCTGCGGAGTCATCAGGCTGATGATGTACTGAAACATCTGAGCCGATGGTGGAGTTTGGACTGACTGAGGACTTTGCTCGCTCATGCTGTCATCTCCTTCGCTAATTCTGGCGACCAACGTTTTTGAATCGCCGATGCAGGGCAACGAGGACCTACGGCCGGACTAAGAAGGACCCATCGGAGGCTCGACGTCAAGCGCCTGCGTCAATCACCGAGACAGAAAGGAGTAACCCAGTCATGGGGCCGCGGCCGCGTTAAGAGGACCCGATCCAGGCTTGGCGCCAAATGGACTTGATGGAGACAAGAGCGTCGTTGCGGCGAAGAACGCGCGACTCGCAAAGCTTCAGTGTTCCGCACTTTAAGACGATAATGTTCCGACATGGAATTTCGCCGCCAACTTCGCCCTCAACGAGGCCGCCGCATTGAGAAAATTGGACCCCTATCGGCAGCACGAGGGCAGGCTCGACGAACTTCCCTGGCCCCTTAATCGTGAGGCGCAGAGCCGAATGTACTATCTGATTTCAAAATGGCGGGCTGAGGGCCGGCCGATAACCGGATGGCGTGCGGCTCTTGCGACCGGTATCGCGGTTGATCTGACGCTACATCCGCGCGATTCAAATTGGTCGCGCAGGATGAACGGTGCCAAAGGCGGAAAGGCTTCTGTCATGAGCCCCCGGCATTTTCCGATCGAAAAGGCTCGTGCGAATCGATTGCGAAAAGTGGCGCTGTGCCGACTCAGAAAATGCGAGCAGGAAGAGAGAGCGTAAAATCCTTTCGCATTGTCATTACGCAAGCAAGGGTCGCTATTTGCCGTTGGGTTGAAACGGCTGTCCAGCACGCCAGTGACCCCTGCGCTTCCGGCGGGTAAGGTGGCCCTCCGAGCCCCGGCCCCGCGCCTAATGAGTCTTGTTGACAAAAGGCAGTCGTGCCGCGCGGCGATTTGGCCTACGGTCAACACTGCAACGCCAAACGCTTGAGCGTGTCTATGTTACCCGGATCAAAACGGTCCGAGCGTCGATCCAGCGTCTATTCCGAGTCATCAATCGGAAAGCCTCATCATGCTTGATGAAGAGAGTGGCTGAATTTATTGAGATTTTTGGCGCGCCCTGAGGGATTTGAACCCCCGACCCTCTGATCCGTAGTCAGATGCTCTAATCCGCTGAGCTAAGGGCGCGCCGGGGAAATATGAAGTTTTCACATCCGCTAGTCCCTAGCAAGACGAAGCTGCTTTGCTTGCTTCCTGGTCCGACGCTTATCCGGTCGAGGTGCCAGCGGTTCTTCTCAGATCGCTCAAGATTAACAAGGCGTCAGTCTTGACCTCGTTCACCGCTGCATGCCACCCAGTCGTTTTCAGAATCATCCTGCGACCTGGCGTATGACAGGGGAAAGGGTAACGCAACCGTAGTGGACGATCAGTTGGGTATCCTTGGCTCCGCGAAATGCTCCTCGGAGTCTCTGTAAGAAAAAACAGCGCAGGACACCCCATGCCTCGCTCGGCTTCAGATCGCATGCTGACTGCCCTGTCGTCGGACGAGAGTCCCACACCATCCGACGCGGCGAGCCAGCCACTTGCCGCTACTCTCGGTCGGCAGAGACCCTAAGTACGCGTACTATCAATCAGCGGTTTGCGTGACAGAAAACAGCTAGGGGTTGTTCTTTTGCGATTCAGCCGCCGGAATCATAACGGTTACGGTCGTGCCGACGCCTACCCGGCTTTCGATCTTTAATGAGCCCTGATGGAGCTGGACTATATGCTTCACGATCGCCAGGCCCAGGCCCGTGCCACCTAGTTCCCGGGAGCGGGCGCGGTCTACACGGTAGAATCGTTCCGTCAGGCGCGGGATGTCTCGTTCCGGGATACCCTCGCCGGTGTCGGCGATCATTAGTGCGATCGCTGGCGTTGCCTTCCCGGTTCCATTAAGGGTTGCGGTCTTCGCCGATGCGGTCACGTGCCCACCCCGCGGCGTGTATTTGATGGCGTTATCGATCAAGTTAACCATGACCTGATGCAGGCGGTCATGATCGCCGAATAGCTTGGGCAATCCTTCGCAAAGCTGCACTTCCAAGTGGACGCCCTCGTGAGCCGCCGCGACCTTCATCAGCTCCGCCGCTTCACCGATGACGCTGGGCGCCTCGAGATCTTCAAAATGCAGCGCGCTGTGGCCGCGCTCAAGTTCGGAGAGCGAGATCAAGTCGTCGAGCAATCGGGCGAGGCGGCGCGCCTGACGATCGATTATGCCGAGGAAGCGGCGCTGCGTCTCGCTGTCATCCACACCCTGCACCAGCGTCTCCGCGTATCCATACAGAGCAGCCAGGGGCGTGCGTAGTTCGTGGGTCAGATTGGAAATGAAGTCGCTGCGCACCGTTTCATACGCCTTGAGCTGGGTCACGTCATGAAACACAAATACCCATGCACCATGGTGGGTCATGCTTACGGGCGCGGCACTCGCCGCCACGTAGCGCTGGGCGGGATTCTGAATCATGAACTCCCTAGAAAGTACTTCGCTCGCGTTGCGCATCGCTTGTGCAACAAAATCCTGGAGGAGTGGATCGCGGCATAGCTCGACGAAGTCGCGCCCGGCGTAGTCGGTTTCATGGTCCAGGGCGAACATGCGTCGCGCTGCACCGTTGAGCAGCACGACCTCGCCGCGACCGCCCGTGACCACGACCGCCTCGGTCATGCTGCGCAGAATCGCTTCGAATTCGTCACGTTGGTCGGTCAGAGACTGGACTTCGGCGACAATCGAATCGGCGGCGTCGAGGAGCCTGTGCTCGGCGCGCGCGACCGCGTCACGATTTTGACGCATCAGGTGGGGTGGTGCCTGTCGGGCTTCCAGGGCCTCCGCGACCGCATCTATCCGTTCGGCTCGTCGTTGCCAATCACCGACGACGGCCACTGCCGCGATGGCACCGACCCCGAGTCCGGCGGTTGACACTCCAATAACCAGCCAGATCGAGACGGTGCCCATCGCTGCCAACACCGCAAGCAAGAGCACCTCGGGGAAGAGACCCGCAACAACCGCAAGAACTACACGCAGCCGGTACGAGTTAGCCAAGCGCCTCCGGGTTGAACCGATAACCCACACTGCGAACCGTCAGAATCAGTTCCGGGTTCGCGTCGTCGCGTTCGATATGCTGGCGAAGCCGCCGCACGTGCACATCAACCGTCCGCGGTTCCACGAAGGTATCGCGCCCCCAGACCATATCGAGTAACTGTTCTCTCGTATAGACCCGCATCGGATGCTGGACAAAAAACTTGAGCAATTCGAATTCGCGCAGCGCGAGTTCGCGCCGCTTGCCTTCGACGAACACCTGATATGTCCCGAAATCGATCCTCAGGCGGCCGCGTTCGTACAGACCGGCCGATTCCTGATCGGCGTTGGGATTGGCGCGGCGCAGCAAGGCCTTGACACGCGCGACCACTTCCCGCGGGCTGAACGGTTTGACCACGTAGTCGTCGGCGCCCATTTCGAGGCCGAGCACCTTATCGACCTCGGTACCCTTGGCCGTGACCACCAGGATCGGAAGGGTCGCGGTATCGCGACCGGCGCGCATTTGCCGGCAGATTTCTAGGCCCGGAATCCCGGGGAGCATCAGGTCGAGCAGCAACAGGTCCGGCACCCGACGCCGGATGCGCTCGAGCGCTTGCGCACCATCGCTGGCCTCCTCCACCAGAAAGCCTTCGCGCTCGAGGTTGTAGCGCATCAGCTCACGGATATCCGCCTCATCCTCCACGATCAGCACGCGAGGGCGCGCGCCGCCGCGACGTTCTTCCTGCACACTTTGTTGATTCATTGCGGGTTCTTGTCCATGTGACGAACGACTTTTCCTTTGACCATGAAAATCACCATCTCGGCGATATTGGTCGCGTGATCGGCAATCCGTTCCATGTACTTCGAAATAAACAGCAGCCGCGTGGCCGCGCCGATGGTGTGTGCGTCCTCGGCCATGTAGCTGAGCAGTTCGCGATATATCTGGTAGTTAAGCGCATCGACTTCGTCGTCGCGGTCGATTACCTGCTGTGCCAGCTCCGCGTCGTTGCGCATGAAGGCGTCAATAGAGTCCTTGACCATCGACTGCGCTACCTCTGCCATCCGCGGCAAATCCACGTACGGTTTGAGCTGTGGCACCTCGTTGAGCTCGAGCGCACGCTCGCAGATGTTGACCGCGTTGTCGCCGATTCGCTCCAGGTCGGTGGTGATCTTGAGTCCGGTGGTGATGAAGCGAAGGTCGCTGGCGGTCGGCTGATGAAGTGCGAGGAGGCGGATACACTGTTCGTCATTGGCGACGTCCATGTGATTCACTTCGTCGTCGCGGTTGATTACTTCGCGCGCGTGGGGGCTGTCGCGATCGACCAAGGCCTCCATCGCCTCCGCAATCTGGCGCTCGACGAGTCCACCCATCTTGAGGAGACCGGCGCGCAGGCCGCGCAAATCCTCCTCGTATTGTCGATTGGTATGCTGCGGCTGCGTGGGGTCCATCGCACCTCCCTCGGCCTTATCCGAAGCGCCCGGTGATATAATCTTCGGTCTCGCGGCGCGTCGGATTGGTAAAAATCTGGTTGGTCTCGCCGAATTCGATAAGGTCCCCCTGATATAGAAAGGCGGTGTAGTCGGCGGTACGAGCAGCTTGTTGCATGTTGTGGGTTACAATCACAATTGTGTAGTTCGACTTGAGCTCTAGCAATAGCTCTTCGATGCGCGCCGTAGAAATCGGGTCGAGGGCCGAACACGGCTCATCCATCAACAGCACCTCGGGCTCGACCGCCAGAGCCCGCGCCACGCACAGGCGCTGCTGCTTGCCGCCGGAAAGACTTCCGCCCGGACGCCTCAGATGGTCCTTCACCTCCTCCCACAGGGCCGCCTGGCGCAGGCTCTTTTCCACTATCCGGTCGCGCTCCGCTCGTCCCACTCCGACCGAGTTGAGGGTCAATCCAGCCGCGACATTGTCCTCGATGGACATGGTGGGAAACGGCGTGGGCTTCTGGAAAACCATCCCGATTCGGCGCCGCACCTGCACCGGGTCTACCGAGGCAGCATAGATATTCTCCCCATCCAGCAGCACCTCGCCCTCGGCCCGGGCGCCGGCGATAACTTCGTGCATGCGATTGAGGCAGCGCACCATGGTGGATTTTCCGCATCCCGAAGGGCCGATGATGGCCGTGACGTTCCCTTCCGGAAAGTTAAGGTTGACATCCTTGACCGCGCGAGTGGCGTTGAAGAACGCGTTCAGATGCTTCGCGACGAGTTTATCGGCCATGCTTAGCGTGCCGTCCTAGCTTGCCCCGCGGTTACCCATCGGACACCCAGTTCGAGAGCCAGTACGATTCCGGTCAACGTCAACGCGCCAGCCCAGGCCTGCCGCTGCCAGTCCGGAAAAGGTGAAATGGCGTATGTATAGACTTGTACGGGCAACGTCGCGATCGGCTGGACCAGCGATGTCGTCCAGAAGTGATTGCCAAAAGCGGTGAACAACAGAGGTGCAGTCTCGCCTGCGATCCGGGCGATGGCGAGGATGACGCCGGTGGCAATTCCGCTCAGCGCCGTGCGTACGATGACCGACAGCGAAGTTTTCCACTGCGGGACACCAAGCGCCAGGGAAGCTTCGCGCAGCTCGTGCGGCACCAGGATAATCATCTCCTCCGTGGTGCGCGTGACCAGGGGAACCATGATTATCGCAAGGGCGAACGAACCGGCGAGCGTCGAAAAACGGCCCATCGGATGGACGATCACTGCGTAAGCGAAGATACCGACGACGATCGACGGCACCCCCATCATTACGTCGGCCGAGAAGCGCACCGCATCGGCGAAGCGATGGTTGCGATGTTCTGCCAAAAAAAGGCCGGCGCCGATTCCGATGGGAACGCCGATTAGACAGGCGATGCCGACCACAAAAAGGGTTCCGACAATCGCGTTGGCCATTCCGCCTCCCTTCTCACCGACCGGGGCCGGCATGTGGGTAAAGAAGGCCCAGTTCAAGCTGGTAGCTCCTTTGAAGAGGAGGTAGCCGAGGACCAGGAATAAAGGGATTAGCGTGATGACCGTGGCAGAGACCGTAATGGTCATCATGAAATCGCTCTTGAACTTGCGCAGAGCGTAGTTGCTTTCTTTGAAGGTGGCGCCAGCCATCTATCCTCCGCTGTCGAACCTTTGCCGCGCGACCGCGGCCACGAGCAGACGAGCCACGACGTTGAGCACAATGCCCAATCCAAGGAGCACCAGACCCAGTGCTATCAGGGAGGACACGTAAAGGTCGCTCGTCGCTTCGGCGAATTCATTGGCGATAACACTGGCGAGAGTCGCCGCGGGGGCGAATAGCGACAGCGAGATATTCGGCGCATTTCCGATAACCATCGCGACCGCGATGGTCTCACCGAGTGCGCGGCCCAAGCCGAGAATTATCGCTCCGATGATTCCGCTAAGGCCGTAGGGCAACACCGCCATGCGAACCATCTCCCACTTGGTCGCGCCTAGCGCGATCGCCGCCTCGCGCTGGGTTTGGGGCACAACCCGAAAAACGTCGGTGCAGACTGATGAAATGTAGGGAATGACCATGATCGCAAGCACGACACCGGCGGAAAACATCCCAACTGCCACCTTGGGGCCCGCGAAGATCGGCAGAAATCCAAAGTAGGTTCCCAGAAAATGCTCGACATAGTCGCGAACCCACGGACCCAAAACAAAAATGGCCCACAGGCCATATACGACCGATGGAATCGCCGCAAGCAAATCGACCAGAAACCCCAACCGTCGTGACAACGAATCGGGCGCCAACTCGCTCAGACACAACGCAACGCCGAGGCTGAGTGGCACCGCGAGAATCAAAGCGATCGCCGAGGAAACCGTGGTTCCCCAGATGAAGGGGAGTGCCCCATAAACGTCATTGACGGGATCCCAGTCGGTACTAATCAGGAACGCCGGTCCGAACTTGCGGAGTGCCGGCAGCGCGTCAATCAGCAACGCGATACCAAAACCAAGCAGTAGGAGGAGTATCAGAGAACCCAGGACGAGAGTTATCAGATTGAAGAGGCGGTCGCCGAACAGGCGAACATGCACGACTCGGGGGCGGCGACTTTCACGCCCCACCACCGCCACATTTTCCGCCACCGAGGTTCCCAATTCCGCCAAACGACACTCGCGATTAAGGAAGCTACACGGCGCCAAAATCGGGCCGCAGCATCCTTGGCGGAAATATAACCAGCGATTGTTACTGCGATGTTAACTCGTGCCGAAATCTGAATGAATCCGCCGCTCTAGCGCTCTTGACGGAGTTCGGATCAGCGCCCCGAAATCCGCTCGATCCCGCCCAGATAGGGTTTCAGGACCGCCGGGATGCTGATGCTACTATCTTCGTTTTGGTAGGTTTCCATGATGGCGATCATGGTGCGCGGCAGCGCAAGGCCGGAACCGTTGAGGGTGTGCACGAATTCGGGCTTGCTCCCTTTAGGGCGAAAGCGAATCTGGGCTCGACGCGCCTGAAAGTCCGTGCAATTCGAAACCGAGCTTACTTCCAGCCACTCGCCGCATCCGGGGGCCCACATCTCCAAGTCGTAGGTAACGGCGCTGGAAAAGTTCAGGTCGCCCGTGCAGAGCTCCACGACCCGGTAAGGAATTTCCAGACGCGCACAAACTGCTTCAGCGTCGGACACCATCTTCTGAAACTCCTCGTCCGAGGTCTCGGGTCGCACCAGTTTGACCATCTCGACCTTGTCGAACTGGTGACCGCGCTTGATCCCACGCACATCACGGCCAGCCGACATCTTTTCGCGGCGAAAACATGGGGTGTAAGCGGTGAGGTACATCGGGAGCTGGTCTTCGTCGAGGATTTCCTCGCGATGAAACGCGGTCAGCGGAACTTCGGCAGTGGGGATGAACCAGAAGTCCTCCTCGCAGTCGCGGTACATCGTGTCGGCATTCTTGGGCAAATGACCGGTGCTGGTCGCGCTGGCCGTGTTTACCATCAGGGGCGGCAGAAGTTCCGTGTAGCCCTGCTCGCGTTTGAGATCGAGCATCCAGGCTATCAGCGCGCGCTGGAGACGGGCGAGCGCACCGACCATCACATAGAAGCGCGTGCCGGCCAGTTTCACGCCGCGATCGAAATCGATCACGCCGAGCTTGGCGCCCAAATCCCAATGCGGAATCGGATGAAACGAGGTGAACTCCTGTGGCGCACCGACTGATTTGATCACGCGATTGTCGGCTTCGCTGGTCCCGAACGTCACGTATGGACGGGGAAGGTTGCGGATTCCCAGCATCAGATCCGACAGACCACGCTCCAGGGCGGCGAGGTGGTGCTCCCCCGTGGCGATCTCGTCGCCCAGCGCGCGCATTTCGGCGCGCTTGTCCTCGCGCTCCTCCGGGGAAGCTTTGCCGAGTTCCTTGGATTCGCGGGTGCGCCGCGCGCGTAGCTCATCGAGCTCGTGCTGAAGTCTGCGACGGCGAGCATCGAGATCGAGCACGCGGTCCAACTCGGCCGGAGCTACCCCCGTCTTGGCCAACTCCCTCTTGACGAACTCCGGCTGTTCCCGGACGAGTCTTATGTCCAACATTCAGTCTGTGTCCCTAGATGTTATCGGCTCCGTCAGCCCTGCCCGCTGCCGGTGAACCACCTTAAATTACGATGTTCCCGGAACCGCTAGCGGCCCGAAAAGGTTCAAGCCGCGTCGTCTAGCTCCCCTCGCTGTTCGCGGCCAACAGGGTCGCGATTTTTCAAGTTTTCGCACGACGCGCGAGGTCTCCGCCCTGCCCATCAAGTCAAAATCCAAGCCGCAGGACATCAAATAATGCCGCACGCTCGCAAATCCGCATCTTCCTATTATATGCGCCCGGCATCCCCTGCGGGATGACCCTGCCCTAGTCACCAGCACTCACGGCTCAGCGCGCTCTCCTGACATAGAATGATGAGGATGTTACGATTCCGTCACGATGGGACGGAGTAAGATAACCCTCGAACAAGTGCGGCACGTCGCGCTACTGGCACGGCTCAGCCTCGCGCCCGACGAGGAAGACAGAATCAGGGCGAATATGGACGAAATTCTGGACTATATCGACAAGCTCAACGAGCTTTCGACTGACGGTATTGAGCCAACGGCACAAGTGGGCGATGCCGGAACTCCCACGCGCGCCGACGCCGTTACCAACCATCCGGCCGCGGATGCGATGCTTGCGAACGCCCCCGCACGCGAGCGGGGATTTTTCAAAGTCCCGAAGATTATCGATTGAATGCGACTATCGAGCGAGTCCTCCCGTGGCACCCTCGTCTGAGCTTAACTGTCTGACTATTTCCGAGGCAGCAGAGCGTCTGCGGCGGCGCGAATTTTCCGTGCTGGAGTTGACGCGCGCGTGCCTGGAGCGCATCGCTGCGGTGGATCCAAAACTCAATGCCTTCATCACCGTGACAGAAGAGGAGGCTATGGCGCAGGCCGAGGCAGCCGACCGACGCCTCAAAGCTGGCGCCGCCGCGACGCTGTGCGGAATTCCGTTGGGGATAAAGGACATTTACTGCACGGCCGGAATGCGTACGACCTGCGCATCGAAGATCTTGGAGAACTTCGTGCCCCCTTTCGATGCCAGCGTGATCGCGAAACTGCGCCGCGAGGGAGCGGTGTTTGTCGGGAAGACCAACATGGATGAATTCGCGATGGGCTCCTCCACCGAAAATTCCGCGTTTGGTCCGACCGCGAATCCGCACGACCTGACGCGCGTAGCGGGTGGATCGTCGGGCGGTTCGGCGGCGGCAGTTGCCGCGGACGAATGCCTGGGGGCGTTGGGCACTGACACTGGAGGTTCAATTCGGGAACCCGCAGCGTTCTGCGGGGTGGTGGGAATAAAACCCACCTACAGCAGAGTAAGCCGCTACGGGGTGGTTGCGTATGCCTCATCGCTCGACCAGGTGGGCCCTTTCTCCAAGAGCGTGCGCGATGCGGCGATACTGTTACGCACCCTGGCAGGCGAGGATCCCCAAGACTCCACTTGCTCCGCGCGACCGGTACCTGACTATGAGCGCGGACTCACCGGCGACGTAAAGGGCCTGCGCATCGGCGTTCCCAAGGAGTTTTTTGTCGAAGGCATGCAACCCGAGGTCGAAAAAGCAGTACGCGCGATGTTGAAGCAGTATGAGTCGATGGGTGCGACTACGAGGGAAATCTCGCTGCCGCACTCCAGTTACGCTATCGCGTGCTACTACATCGTGGCGACGGCCGAAGCGAGCGCGAACCTCGCGCGCTATGACGGAGTTCGTTACGGCTTGCGCGAGCGAGCGGAAGACAATGTTGAGCTGAACGAGAAGACGCGAGAGCGAGGTTTTGGCGCAGAGGTAAAGCGGCGCATTATGCTGGGAACCTTTGCCTTGTCGGCAGGCTATTACGACGCCTACTACCTTAAGGCGATGAGGGTGCGCACGTTAATTCGCCGCGATTTCGAGCGTGCGTTCGAGAACTGCGACGTTATTGTGACACCCGTCGCGCCGACCACCGCGTTCCGGTTGGGCGAAAAGATGTCCGACCCGCTCACCATGTACCTGTCGGACATCTTTACCATCTCGGTTAATCTGGCCGGACTGCCGGGACTCTCGATGCCCTGCGGATACGACGCGAACAACCTCCCGATCGGGATGCAAATAATCGGGCCGCAATTCAGCGAGGAGATGGTATTGCGCGTCGGGGATGCGCTCGAAAGATCCGGCGCCGCTACATTGCGACGCCCGGCGTTATAGGTGGAAAGCACTGATGAACCGCGAGGGATACGAAGCGGTGATCGGACTCGAGGTCCACACCCATCTGCAGACCAAGTCGAAATTGTTTTGCGGATGTTCGACCGAGTTCGGCAAAGCACCCAATGAAAACGTATGCCCGGTGTGCATGGGAATGCCGGGAGTGCTGCCGGTACTAAATCGGCACGCTGTGGAACTAGCGGTTCGAACCGGACTCGCGACGAATTGCGAGATAGCGCCGCGCTCGATTTTTGATCGCAAAAGCTACTTCTATCCGGACCTGCCCAAGAACTATCAAATCTCGCAGTACGAAACGCCGATCGGAAAGGGTGGATACATCGACCTGCCGGGCCATGGCGAATCGAAGCGCGTGCGCCTGGTGCGAATACACATCGAAGAGGACGCGGGCAAGAATATCCACGAGATGAATTCGAGCCTGGTGGATTTCAATCGCTCGGGTGTACCGCTCGTCGAAATCGTCAGCGAACCCGATCTGCGTACTGCCAACGAAGCGGTCACCTACCTGCGCGAGCTGCGTAGCATCCTGCGTTATATCGGCGCATCGGACGGACGGATGGAGGAAGGCAGCTTTCGATGTGACGTCAACGTCTCCGTGCGAAAGAAAGACGCTCCGAAATTCGGGGTAAAGACTGAAATCAAAAATCTCAACTCCTTCCGCTTTGTGGAAAAAGCGATCGAGCACGAAGTCGGCCGCCAGATCAAGGTGCTCGAAGCGGGCGGCAAAGTGGAGCAGGAGACCCATCTGTGGGATCCGGAGCGCGAAGAGACGCGTCCGATGCGCTCGAAGGAATTCGCAAACGACTACCGGTATTTTCCGGAACCCGACCTGCCGCCGCTGGTCGTCCCCACGGCGATGGTCGAGAGCGTGCGGCGGGCGATGCCCGAGTTGCCGGCCGTGAAGCGCGCACGGTACGTGCGCGACTATGGTCTCAGCGGCTATGAAGTCGGCGTTCTGACGGCGGAGAAAGAGACTGCGGATTACTTCGAAGCCATGCTGCCCGGGCTTACGAACGTGAAAATGGCGGCAAATTGGGTGATGACAGAAGTCCTGCGCGTCGCCAATGAAAGCGGAAAGGCACCGCCGGAGGCGGCGCCGGCGGCAGCGGAGGTTGGCACTCTACTTCGGATGGTCGAAGCGCAGAAGATCTCTCTCAACGCCGCCAAGACCGCCTTCGCTGCGATGTGCACGTCGCGCAAATCGGCGGAAGCTACGGTTGCCGAACTGGCACTGGCGCAAGTCTCGGACGAAGGCGCGATAGCCGCGGCGTGCGCGAAGGTGATCGCGGAGGAGCCAGACAAGGTGGCAGAGTATCGGAGCGGGCGTGACAAGCTGTTCGGATTCTTTGTCGGACAAGTGATGAAGGCGATGGGTGGCAAGGCGAATCCGAAGATGGTCAACGAAATTCTGAAGAAGAAGCTGGCCGCCTGATTGTCCAGTGGCAGCCGCGCGTCTCCCCTGTCCCGGTCTCGTGAAGGGGACAGGCACGCTAACTTGCAGCCGGGAAGAATATTCGACTTCGCGCATCCTTGGCGCGTGCGCTCTGATTCTTGGAGAGCCGCAGCATTCCGGGGGCGTGTGCCCGGAGGCGTGCTATTTGGTGAGGGGAGTCAGCCGATCGGAAATTGCGCCCCGCGCTTCTTCGGCGATTTTTTTCACGAT
>DASXMJ010000238.1 GCA_036495685.1 Candidatus Binataceae bacterium
CGGTATCTGCATCGGCGATGTATCCATGAAAACCTTAGACCTTTAGATTCACGACTTAGGGTCTATCCGCGGCGATCGCATTCGTTGACCTGCCGTGTAAGTAGCAATGATAGGCGGCTGCAGTAGATGTCCTCTACTGCAGCCGCCTCGCGGAATGTGGGGCGATTTGCGAGACCTCCGACAGCTCCTAGAGTGCGGTTGCAAGTTGGCGACCCGGGGCTCGTGGTACCGCATCTGCTCGGCCACTTCGTACTGATGGCAGCCGATTCGAGGGCAATTTTCACAGATGCCACTTAGTCGCACTCGATATGCGTCGAACCCCTATCCGCCAAGGGTTTCGTGCCTTTTGACGATGAGCGCCAATTGATAACGACCACTCTGAAAAACTACCGATTTGTACACAAATAGGACACAGAAGTGGGCACACTTCTCAGGCTGCTTATGAGCGAACTCGCGAAGGACATCACCAAGTAGGAATAATTCTCGCTGGTCACGCTCCCGTGCTAGTGTCGACCAACTCTTAACTTGGCAGCCCGGACCTCCCGCCGCGCGCCTGCGATTTCAGTGATAAAGCGTTGACCAAGTCTTCATCGGACTCTTATTCAATCGCGCCTCAATGCTCACGTCGGCGACCCTATCTTTGTGGCTTTCTCGCGGTCCGCGCGTGCGCGTCTAGCCGCGCACATTTGCGGTTTTTCAGGGTTCGTCGGTCTTGAGCGGAGCCGCGCAACGGTGAGATAGGCGGTGCTTTGTGAATGGTCGAAATTTGGTGTATATCCGTTGTATATCTCAGTGAGCCTATAGAGAGAGGTCGATCTTGCGCACACGGGTTGCGAAATGGGGTAATAGTCTCGGCGTCAGAATCCCCAAAGCCGCCGCAAAGGAAGTGGGACTTGATGAAGGGGCGAATGTTGAGGTGAGGGTCTCCGGGCGAAATCTCGTCCTCGCACCCGCCCATCGCGAGTATAGCCTGAGCGAGTTGGTGGCCGGCATCACGCCAAAGAACCGCCACGGAGAGACTGACTGGGGCTCGCCGGTCGGTAGCGAGAGCTGGTGAGCCCGGCCCGCTACGTCCCGGACCGTGGCGATATTCTTTGGCTCGCGTTCGATCCGCAGGCTGGGCACGAACAGGCAGGGCGGCGTCCGGCGTTGGTGCTCTCGCCCGCGGCCTATAATCGTCGCGCGAGTCTCGCCCTCGTATGTCCTATTACAAATCAAGCCAAAGGCTACCCGTTCGAGGTCGCCCTGCCCAAAAATTCAGCCGTCTCGGGCGTGGTTTTAGCCGACCATGTAAAGAGCGCCGATTGGGTGGCGCGTCGCGCTCAGTTTGCGAGTAAAGCGCCGATGGAGGTGGTTGCGGACGTGACCGCGAAACTTCGCCCGTTGCTAGGCCTTTAGAGAGCCGAAAATGCCGCGCATATTCACAACCTTGATGCGTCCTTGCTCCCGGCCCTTCCCATGTTCCCGAACGGCACCGTTGGCTTTGTGTTCCAGCGTCCCAGCATCGCCAACAACGATGTGCACGATGTCGGCGGCCTCAAATTCGAGATCGTCAAACCGTTCGAGCACCAGCGGACAATCTCTTGCCGAAAGGTTTGCAGTCTGAAGAATCCGTTGGAGATGTCCGATCCGGCGCAGCTGCCTTCAAGAAGAATCCATTCTCAAACGCCACCTTCGAGATTGATTGCCTCGCGAGCTCGCCGGGTTGGGGCTGCGAGTTGCGTGAGCAAACGATCAGCGGTTGGCAGTCTATAAAGGACGATACCGATCCGAGTCAGCGATTCTCGAAAGGTCATTTCGAGCAACCAGGTTGCGTCATCGGACTGTTGACACTGGACGGTCCCGGCGATTCGAGCGAATATCGGCTTGGTGCTCTTGGGATGCGCGATCGGAGCTGGGGTCCCCGCTATTGGCAGGCCCCGGAATATTATCGATGGCTGACCATGAACTTTGACGAAACTACCTGTCCTTAGCGAAAACTTAAACCCGAACATATTGATGATGCAGCCCGCCAAGGATCGGAATCGACATGACATTGCCGACGCTTTGCCGGCGTCGAAAAAGCGGAGAATTCTTGTTCAGCGATAAGTGAGTGTGGACCGAGTTGTAGTACGAGGCGTAACTCTTCAGGACGCGGCGCAAGTCCGCCTCTCCGAACACCACCAGGTGATCATAGTCTGCCACTCACGTCACGCCGGATTGGGTTTTCGGTACGCACAACGCATCAAGCTGCTGGTTCGGTGGATCGTCTTGGCAAACGGAGTGACGATCTTGAACCCTTAATTCTCGAACATCGACGCGGTGCGTTGTGTCTGATTGCCGAGAGTCGCCGTCCTTCGATCCGGAGTCAAATTAGCCGGTTTCGCGTCTTTTTCTGAAAAGTAACGAACACCAATTCACCCCCCTGAACGGCGTCCACGCGATGCCACGTGCCGCGCGGCACCACGCATACTTCACCTCGATGAAGTTTGATGACGCGATGTCTCCTGCCTGCTTCGATCGTCACTGCTACTTCGCCGGACGCAAGAAAGAGAATCTCGTCACCTAGCGGATGAATCTCCCACCATCGCGCAGGCTTATTGATCTGTGCAGCGCCCACAAACCATCCACCGGTCTTCTGCGCGTGACCAAAGGCCGCGGGAATCTTGCCGGTCTTGGTCTCTCCCTTTGCGCCCAGAAGTACGTGTGTTCGTAGCAATTCGAAAGCGGCGTTCCTTGAGGTGTTCATACGCCCATTTTGATTCCTGGCGGGAGTTTCCATTGGTCTGCGGAGAGCTCTCGGCCGATTTGTGAGAATTCCCAGTGATGGCCTTCCCGATCAGTCGCACGATAGTAGCGGCCTCCCCAGAAACCCTCCGCGATTTCGCTTATGATTCCGGCACCCGCCGCTTTCGCACGTGCGTAATGACGATCGACGTCATCAACGTAAACTTTTACGGACTGCGTTAGGTAGCCGGCGCTCATCGGGCCGTGGACATCGTGACCACCCGTACTCGATACGCCGATCAGACCATCACCAATTTCCATCCAGGTAAGAACGAAGCCCTTCCCGGTGAGTCGCGCCTCGCTCCGTTCGCGAAATCCAAACGCGCGGGTGAGCCACTCAATCGCTTTGGGCACATCGTCGTACACGACTCCGGGAACCACGCTCGGGCTCTGCCAGGGCTGGGATTCATTTTGAGCCACGATAACCTCCATAGCCCGTCCTTGAAGAGTTGCCGACGGGAGACCCTAGCAATCTACGAAGTGATCAGAGCGATGTCTTGTAGAAAATTTACCTGCCGCCGGGGTGATCGGCCCGAAGACTCGGGCCGGCCAGGGACTGCAAGAGTTCTGTCGGAGTGCATCCGGCAAATGCGTTGAAATCGCGGATAAAGTGGGAGTGATCGTAATAGCCGCAATCCAGAGCGAGCTGGACCCAATCAACCGGTCCACCTCGCTCAATTGATTTGATCGCGCGATTGAAGCGCATAACACGCGCGACGGCCTTGGGAGGTATCCCGACGTAGTCTCGAAATTGCGCGATCAGGTGCTTCTGGCTACATCCCGCCTCGTTCGCCAACGATCTGATGCTGAGCAACCCATCCGCATCCCAAAGCTTCTGCCAAGCCCACGCGGTCCGCAAAGCTTGCGCCCGGACGCGATCGATCCGCTCGGCGATAATCGAATCCAATGTGGAGAAGCGTTTGTCCCAATCATCCGCATACAGTGCAACTGGGAGGATACGCGCGATTTCGTAGTTGACCTCATCAAGTTCGACGAAGCCGTTCGCAAGCTCATGCATCGGAAGGTCAAAGAGGATGTGCGCTCCGGCTGGTCTGAGGCGCACAACGACAACGTGCTGCGCTCCTGTTTCTTCGGTAAGGACGTAAGAGTCGTGAACCCCGATAACGGCCGCGCCGCGGTGCGTTGTCCAGTGCCGTCCTGAGGCAGGATGCAGCACGCGGAAAGGCTGACCCAGATTCAGCAACAACTCCACCTCGCCGGATGGCAGATGTCGCTCGCGTGCCAGATCAATCCTGCTCTTTAGGCCCAGATAACCGAGCACAAACGCCTGTAGTTCAGGATGAGGAGCACGAGTCGCCATCTCCCAGGTTCCGAACCCCGAATCGCCACGCGTGATTTGTGCGCGAGGTGAGCCTCCAAAGAGGTGTGAGGTCGGGGACTTCATGTGGGTCCACCCATAAACGATATAAGGATAGGACCGAAGGTGGGTCGAGTCGAACGCTCTTGCTTCAGCGATCCTCTTCTGAATGGCCATCTCGCGTGACTTGTCGTGCTCTGTCCTCTCGAAGGGCAACGAATTTCGGATGGCGAAGCCGGCCATGTGGCGGCGATCGAATTCCTCGAATGGACGCTCATCTTAACCGCGGAAGGAGCGGAAGATGAGATCGAAATTGGAGCGGCATTCAGAGGAAGCGGAAAAGGCGGTGCGCGACATCTGGCGGGCGACTCGACGCCAATATTCGCCTCAAGAGAAAGTCCGGATCGTGATAGCGGGCCTGCGCGGCGAAGACAGCATCCCGAAGCTGTGCCGCATAAGCAGCCGGAAGCACTCCGCGCAGGAGAGCCGTCGCGCTTTCCGGCGTAGGATCGAAAGCGATTCTTCTTCTGGACACTAATTATATAATTGCATAATTTTTCTTAGCAACAATACCGGGGTAGCTCACAGGTATCAACAATGGCTGACTACGGTTCCCGGATCGCCTCACTCAAGGCAGAACAGGCGCGTCTGGCTCAACGGCTATCCGAACTGGCGGCACAACGAAGAGAGGAAATCGGTAGGCTCGGCGTGCTCGAAACCGAGGACACGGTGTTCACCGGCCTCTTCCTCGAGCTCAAGGCAGCAATTGCAAGCTGCAGCGCACGTCTCGCGCAATGGCGCGACGCGGGCCTCCGATTTCGGTCCGGTAAGTCTGAACGGCAACGCGGCACGAACGCTCCGCAACACCCGCAGGGCGCTGGTCCGGACCGAGATGCGTAGGGCTCGGATCACTACCGCGGATCGAAAGGCCGAGACGCGGCGCAAGATCCAGCTCGGCGGGCTGATCATCAAAGCCGGCCTCGCCGCCGAGGAACCCGCCGTCCTGCTCGGAATGCTCACTACAGGCGCCAGGGTGCTGAGAACTCCCAACGCGGCAGATTCACGGCGGCGCTGGAAGGAGATCGGGGACCGGGCCTTCGGTTTAGGTCCGTCGCCCTGAATTTTTTACCCTTTGATGCTCGCCGCCACGGTTCCAATCGCCCTCGTCGGAATCTGGGACAACGGCCTCATGGGCTACTCGATCCTTGTGGGATTCGGCCTCAGCTTGATGATGGTACTCCATGCCAACACGTGGCCGGAGCCGCTATCTCGCCGTCAAGCGGTACGCGTCATTCTCGGCGCGTTGCTGAACTGCGTGTACCAGGCACGCGGGCGGATAGGAGGGTGGATTCTGTTCCTGCTCGATGGTAGCGCGGCTCGGCTACTTGAGCATTCTGGAACCGCGCGCGACGCCGAGTGCAACTACGGCGTCAATCTCCGCCTGCTCCATCAGTCGCTCGGACAGATGCGCGGGAGTTTCGGCGAGGCGGGGCAGCCAGCCTGGTCCGATTCCGAGTTTCTGAAGTGCTTCGCGTCGATTCAGGATCTCGAGACCGCGGAAATGCTCTCCCGCGCCTGCGGTGCGTTCACCGCGCTCGGCGATTCGTTCGCGGGGGGAAGCGGAGCGTCGTGGTGCGACTACAATTCGCATTCGCGCCAGCAGTCGAGCAGCCGCCAGCAAGTCGCCCGGCGGCTCATCAAGCCCGAAGAGATCATGCGGCGAACTCACGATGATGAGCAGATCGTGCTCATCCGCAACGCCGCGCCACTCTGGTCGGGCCGGGCGATCTACTTCCGCCGGCCCGAGATGCTGGTGCGGGTCCGCCTCCGCAAAGTCCAACCCCTCAGGTCCAGGACATCCAAATAGGGAGGAAGGCCGGCCACCGAGCAGGCAGCTAGGGTCCGAAGTCACGAAGCGAGAGCGCAGTTATATGTCGCTTGCGACATAGCGCGGAAAAGAGCGAGCGCGGAAAGCAGTAATGGCCATCTACCACTTCACCGCCAAGGTCATCAGCCGCAGCAAAGGACGCAGCGCGGTCGCCGCCGCCGCCTATCGCTCCGCCTCCCAGATTCACGACTATCGCCAGGACCTCACCTTCGATTACGCGGCCAAACCCGACGTCATCCATTCCGAAATCCTCGCTCCGGACGGAACCCCAGAGTGGGTTCGCGACCGCGAGCTGCTCTGGAATGCGGTCGAGGCCGGCGAAAAACGGCGCGACGCGCCGCTCGCCCGCGAGGGTGAATTTGCGCTTCCCGAGGAGCTGAACCGGTCAGAGGCGATCGCGCTCGCGCGCGAGTTCGTTGAGCGCGAGTTTGTCGCACGCGGGATGGTTGCCGACCTCAACGTTCATTGGGACCAGGGAAATCCGCATGCGCACGTGATGCTCACGATGCGGGAGCTGACGCCTGACGGCTTCGGCCTGAAGGTGACGGAATGGAACCGGCGGGAGCTACTTGGAGAGTGGCGCGAGCACTGGGCCGATCTGGCGAATCAGCACCTGCTGCGGTCGGGGCTCGACATTCGGATCGACCATCGGAGTTATAAAGACCAGGGCGTCCGACTGGAGCCGACCAGCCACATGGGCCGTGCGGTCGACGAGATGCCTGCTCGTGGCGAGCAGCCGGAGCGCTTCCGGCAACTGGAGCAAGTCCGCGAACGCAACGCCCGGAGGATTGAACAACGTCCCGAGATCCTTTTCGACAATCTGACCCGCCGGCAGTCGACCTTCACGCGATGCGACATAGCTCGTGAGGTCTTCCGTTACATCGACGACGGCGCGCAGTTTCGAAACCTGATAGCACGCGTCGAAGCCTCACCCGAACTAGTCGCCCTCGGCGCTGTGGCTCACTTAGCAGAAGATACCCGATATACGACGCGGAGCATGCTGCGAGTCGAGGAACGGATGGCCGAAATCGCGTTCGAAATGGCGGC
>DASXMJ010000239.1 GCA_036495685.1 Candidatus Binataceae bacterium
TCGCGCGCGCGAACTTAAATCACTCCGCAAGCGCGCCACCCTTCTCGGCTTCGACCTACTCGACCGCGTTACCGGTGCGGCCCGTAACCCGGTTTCCTAGGAGCGGGTTACGGGCCGCTGGCCCGGCACGTCACATCAGAAACAGTATTGATGTATAAAAACGGATAGCGGAAAGAGCCGAAGACTGAGACCGACCGATCCTTGGTGCGCTTAAGAGCCCGTCTAGGAGCGTGGTCCATGGGGTGTCGCGACAGCGACATTGGTGACAGGCCGGCATCTGCTGGCATGATCCCGTTCTGAAGAGTGTTCTCCATTTTTTTACACCCCTGTCTTCAGCTCAACACCGCCGATCGGACTGACTGAGGAGGCCAACTGCGAGCATCACCCGAAGCACCGTTAAGTGCCTGAAAACTGTTTCTCGGAAGAGCCGCAGCATTCCGGGGGCGTGTGCCCGGAGGCGTGCTATTTGGTGAGGGGAGTCAGCCGATCGGAAATTGCGCCCCGCGCTTCTTCGGCGATTTTTTTCACGATCTCCCTTGCAGGTAGGATTTCCCGCACCAGGCTCACCGACTCGCCTGCATAGAACGGCAGGCTCTCGAGATCGCCCTCGATGTATTCCGTGGGGGCGGCGACCGTGTACTTCACTAGTGGCACCTCGATTCCGCGGCCCCGCATCGTGCCGATGGGTTGACCTTCGCCGGGGCGCTTGCCCGACTCGGGGCATCCGGCAAGTTCCCACTCATCGACCACTTTGGTTCGGATCACTCGATGCGGTGCATGGGGCCATCCGACATCGAACAACGTGGTATGAACGGTCTCGGCCGCGTGTGCGGCAAGCACGCGCCGTTTAAAGATGGGATGTGCGGCAGCCTCGTGTGAGGCGAGAAACCGCGTCCCAAACACAGCTCCGTCTGCGCCGAGCGCGATAACCGCCGCGAGGCCGCGCCCGTCCGCAATGCCGCCGGCCGCGAGCATTGGTAGGTCGCCGATCGCATCGCGAACCTCGGGAATGAGCGCGAGCGTGGTGACAGTCCCGCGCACGTGGCCGCCAGCCTCGAAACCCTGGGCGATGATCGCATCGGCGCCAGCGCGCTTGGCTGCCTGGGCTTCTGCCGCGGAACCACATTGCCAAACGACCCGGCGGAGACCGGCGGCCTTTGCGCGGGGAATCACCTCGGAGGGATTGCCCCAGAACAGCGTCACCGCATCGATGGGTTTATCCGCCAGGAGCTCGAAAGTGCCGTCGCGCAGGAAGGGGACCAGCAAATTCACTCCCAGCGCCTTCTTGGTCAGCGCGCGCGCCGCCGAAATCTCGGCAACCATCGCCTCCGGCGAGAAACCCGCGAGCGCGACGGTACCGATTCCTCCCGCCTCGCTTACCGCTGCGGCCAGGGGCGCCAGAGCCACGCCGCCCATGCCCGCGTTCGAGATCGGCAGATCGATTCCGAACAGATCACAGACTCGGGTGTGCAGCATCAGCCGGACTCTCCGTGGACAGATTGCAGAGACTGCTTGCTAGGGTGGTTCTTCCCCATAATCCCACGAAATCACCCGATCGGGTTTGAAGCGAACGATAACGAGGCGTTCGCCTTTCAGCGATTTTGCGTAAGCCTCGCCATTCTTCTTGCCCAGATACGACACCGCCATCCGTCGTACCCGTTCGTCGTCGGTATCCTCGGTCATCGCGACGGTACCCTTCACGATCACGCACTTGTAGGGCGGCTTTCTGGTGTCAACTACCAGAGTCACGCGCGGATCGTTGGACAGACATTTGAATTTGAACGCCTCGGGGCCGGTGTGAAAGACAACCTCTCCAGCGCGGTACTCGTACCAGGTCGGCACCGCGTGCGGGGCACCGTTGGGCGCCGTCACCGCGACCACCGCGACGTTGGGTTCGCGCAGGAGTTTTTCGATCGCAGATTTTTTCATCGACATTGGAGTCGGGTCTCCGGTCCAAGCATTTCTGAAACTAGAGGACTAAGGTAACACCCTCATTGGACGCGGGGCACGATGGTTTCTCCCGGCCAGCAGGCCTGGGCGCTCTCCGCAAAATTCGGTCCGCTCGGTTTCTAACGGCCCTTGAAATTTGGTTTGCGCTTCTCCTTGAAAGCTCGGGTGCCTTCGCGAACGTCTTCGGACGGATTAGTGATCATCACGTTGAGCGCCGCATCTTCGAGTGCGTTGGCCAGGGTCATTTCCTGCTGTTTGTACATCATGCGTTTGGCGGTGCGGATCGCGAGTGGAGGACCCTCGGCCAGACGGCGGGCCAATTCCTCGGCGCGTTCCGTCAACTTCGCGTGCGGCACCACTTCGGTTACGAGACCCAGGTCCAGGGCGGTCTTCGCATCGTAGACTTCGGACAGCAGGGTCATCTTAAGAGCCCGGTCAAGGCCCATCGCGCGGGGGAAGAAATAGGCACCACCTTCATCGCACAGCAGACCGAACTTCAGCGCGGTGTCTCCGAGTCGCGCTTGATCGGACGCGATCCGGAAGTCGCAGGATAGAGCGAGAGTCAGGCCGCCGGCTACCGCTGCGCCGTTGATCGCCGCGATCACAGGCTTGTCGAAGCGGTTCAGCGACAGCACCAGCTGATGAAAGCCCTCGCGCATTTCCAGCAGATGGCCCATTGGATGCCCATGGAAGCGCGAGCGCGAATCCGGTGCTCCGCTGATATCGCCGCCCGCACAGAATGCGCGCCCAGTGCCGGTGATTATCAGTACGCGGACCTCGTCGTCTTGCCGCGCAAGATCAATCGCGGCCGTGAGTTCTTTGACCATCGCCTCGCTGTACCCGTTCATTCGCTCCGGACGGTTGATCGTGATCTTCGCGACGTGGTCGCGTTGGTCATAGAGAATGGTTGTGAATTCCATGGCTTTCTCGAAAAAGAAATTCACCGTCAAGCAACAAGGGCACTAGGTTCGGGCCGGACCGGATTTAGCGGCGTCCGGTTGCCTTGACGGCTACGGTGTCACCTGCCCTTGAATGTGGGTTCGCGCTTTTCCAGGAATGCCTTGACCGCTTCGCGATGGTCATCGGTACGACCGGTCATTGTCTGGCCCCATGCTTCGCGATCGAGCAGCTCGCGAAACTCGTGGGTAATCGCGAGGTTAAGATTGGCTTTCATGTAGCTGTAGGCCACAGTCGGGCCGTTCGCGATGCGCTTGGCGACCGAGTGCACTTCGTCGCGAAAAGAGGCGGCGGGAAAAAGCCGATTGACCAGACCGATTCGCATTGCTTCGGGCGCATCAATCATGTCCGCGAGGAAGTAGAGTTCGCGCGCTTTGGCTGAGCCGACCAATCTCGTCAATGACCAGGTTCCTCCGTAGTCGCCCGAAAACCCAACTTTTGCAAAAGCAGTTCCAACTCGCGCATTATCCGCCGCCAGCCGCAAGTCGGCAGCCATCGCGAGCGACAAACCCGCACCCGCCGCCGGACCATTGATGGCCGCGATGGTCACCTTGGGCATTTCGTGCAGGAGGCGCGATGCTTCTTCGCCGCGGCGAAGAGTTGCGACGCGCTCCTCGACGCTGGTCTCCTGTCCTTCGCCTCCGCCTTCGTTGCGATCGCGCATCGCTGATATGTCACCGCCAGCGCAGAATCCACGTCCCGCACCGGTAACCACGACGGCGCCGACCTTTGGGTCGGTGGCTGCATGTTCGAGTCCGTTCAGCAGCCCGGACATCATGTCTCCACTCATCGCGTTCAATTTGTCGGGCCGGTTGAGGGTGAGGTAGAGGACGCGGTCCCGAAGTTCAGTCAGCAAATGGTCGTTCGCCATCGTGGCCTCCAAAGGCAAGGATTGCTTTCGTACTACTTTACCATCGCGATCCTGTCGAGGGCGGCCGCAACTGCCTGGGTGCCGTCCAAGTCGTGGCCCAAGGCGGACGCGCTGTTGAACATGGAGGTCATCATCGACAGCCCTGGCAGGGCCAATCCGGCGTCGCGCGCCGCTTCTTGCACCAGGCGCAGGTCCTTGCGAATAAGCTTGATGAAGAAACCGGGGCGCCAATCGCGGGCTATGATTTTTGGCCCGAGGTTCTTCAGTTGCCACGACGAGGCGGCCCCGGCACCGATCGCCTCAAGCA
This sequence comes from Candidatus Binataceae bacterium, assembly GCA_036495685.1. NCBI lineage: Bacteria > Candidatus Binatota > Binatia (SeqCode) > Binatales (SeqCode) > Binataceae (SeqCode) > Binataceae bacterium (SeqCode). Next base: position 4,086 of record DASXMJ010000239.1, read on the forward strand.
CGGTTGAGGGGTCGAGTCCTCCGCTCGCTGCCAGCTGCAGCGCCTCGGCCGCGGCTTCGAGTGTCACGGCGACCGCGACCTGGTTGCAAAGCTTCGTCAGCTGACCCGAGCCCGCCGTGCCCATGCGCGTGACTTGTTTTCCCAAATGAGCCAGGAGCGGTTTCGCGCGCTCGAAGGCGAGAGCCTCTCCGCCCACCATGATCGTAAGGGAGCCCTCGATAGCACCGCTCTCACCGCCCGAGACCGGTGCATCGAAGTAGTGAATGTTCCGCGGCGCCAGTCGGGCGGCAGTGGTGCGTTCCGAGCCGGGCGCGATAGTGCTCATGTCGATTACCAACTGATTCGGCTCGAGCACGGGTTCAATGTTTGCCACCACCGTCTCCACGTCTGGAGTGTCAGGAACCATTATGAAAACGGCCTCGGTGCCGGACGCGGCAGCGGCAGGATCGGGGCTGACCGTCGCTCCGTACTGCCTAAGCGGTATCGCCTTGTCCGTTGTGCGATTGAACACGCGCAGATGGTGACCCGCGACCAGTAGCCGACGAGCCATCGGCGCACCCATTATTCCGGTCCCAATCCAGGCTATCTCCATGCGAGAAGACTCCTCCGGTGCATGGAAGCGAGAGTAGTCCTTGCTTTCGCCGGACTACAGAGATTCGGATCGCTTCGCGCGCCAAGAAAACCCCGAGGGCGAGGTCGTGCTGACAAATGCGAGCGGAAGCCAGATAGTAAAGAGCAAGCCGAGGGCCGGGCGATGCCAAATCCAGAAAAGCCCGTAAGCGACATAGACAGCAGCGAGTGATGCGTGAAGTATCACCCCCGGCTCACTCAACTTGCTCTCGATGCGCGGGAACAAGCGCGAGGCGAGGACGCCCTGGCCCAGACAATGCCAGGTGCCATAAAAGCGGCAACGCCGGCAGGTGCTGGTGCTCGACTCAAGCCAGAAAGCGCCGAGCAGTAGGAGTCCGATCATGACATAGGCGGTTCCGTGAGAACCTGCGATCCTCAAGGACAGGAGCGTGAAAAGCAGGAATCCCGCGACCCCAGAACTCGGAACGACAACGGCGTTTGTAACAGATAAAAGAACGGTTCAAATGGACCCGGGTTCGGCCGCATGGTCGATGACGCCCTTGTTCGAGCGGCCTAATCTACCCGACCCAGCGCCGTGCGCAAGACCATCAGCCAGCGCCCGTCGGACCACTTGCGGCCGCCCGATCACTCGCCACGGCTCGACACGGAGTGGTCGCAAGGGGCTGGAAGCCAAAAAGGTCAACGTCTCGGAGCGCTCGAAGTCTTCGAGGACAGGGAGCTTTGCTGCAAAGCGTCCGAACCGCCCTGCGAGCTGGAAGTCACCTCCGACGAATTAACCTGTCCCTCGGCCGTGACCGGGACATTCGCGTCTGGGGCGGATGGCCCGGACTTGGCCAGACTCGGGAGCCCGGGGGCGACTATTCCGGGCAGATCCGGATCTATGGCCGGCAAAGAAGCCCAGGCTGAGGAGGCCGTGGAAGTTCCGAAAGGATTGTGTCCCGATGAAGCCGACAGACCGGAAGGTCCGTCGTTGGCGCCTATCGGAAGGTGATGACCATTCCCCGGCACCGAGGCGCCATACGTGTTTGCCGCACGGGCAGCTCCTATCGCTGAACCCTCGGCTCCAGCGAGTCCACTGCCGGCACTCATCCCAACTGCCATTCCGCCCATTGACATTCCGCCCATCCCGGCTGCCAAGGCAGGCCCTGTTAATGCACACATCACGCTCGCCGTCACCAACATACACAACACGCTTGCACGACCGCACATACCTATGACCTCGTTAATTTTTCTAGTCACTACGCCGTAATTTCGCTAGGAAACCTTTGTCAGAAGATGGCCCGCAAATCCTTTCCAGATAAACGCCGGACTTCAACGAAGTGCATACCTAAAGTCGTGACTGTGCCGGTTTGATGACCCTTATACCGAGAGACGTTTTCGGCTGAGTGCCCACTGGTGAAGAACTTTAATCGTGAGTGCGACTGAGCTTTCGCTCACCAAGACTCGTATCCTTGCGGCGCAGACGCAAGGTACTTTTTTAATCTGCCAAGACGTAGTTGTGTCCGGGTAGGACTAATCTCAGGCCAGAAATCGTCTTCGGCCCGTCGATCAGCTCGAGACCTGCTGCGCATGGACCACGCGCCGTTCGCGTGGGACTCGATGTCTTTGCCGCGAAAATGTGACCGCCGCGACGACCAACTCGCTCGCACTCGTGCGGGATGCAACGGGAGGCTTCTTTGACACGCCGCAACAATTACCACCTCCCGTTCGGGAGGCGGTACTAACTAGTATGGAGAGTCCGAACCAGTACTCGCCGAAGGGGCCGGATTGCTATCGATCGGTTCCGCAAGGGTTCGGAGAATCGACGAGGTCAGTACCCGGACAACCTCAACTGCTCGCTATGAAGCCCTCCGGTGACAACGAGGTGAAAACGATCCCGCAGCCAACCAGGGCGGACGCTCGCGCCCGGCCCTGGTTCGCGAATAGTAGTAAATAGAGGTCAGGCCGCCATCTTCGATCCGGCGCCCTCTCCTTCCTCGGCGATTGAGCCGCGCTTGGAAAACGCAACCGCGACTGCCAGTAGGATTACAGACGCGACTACCACCAGAATTCTCGTAGCGGTCACGGTATTGAGCGAAGTCGTGCAGAACGGCGCCGCGAGAATTGCGACGAGGTTCATGACCTTGATCATGGGGTTTAGGGCAGGGCCAGCGGTGTCCTTGAAGGGATCCCCAACCGTATCACCAACCACGGTGGCCTTGTGAATATCGGTCCCCTTGCCACCTAGGAAACCATCCTCCACCTTTTTTTTGGCGTTATCCCAGTTGGCACCTGCATTCGACATAAAGACGGCGAGCAATTGCCCGGTCAGGATTGTGCCGCCCAGAAATCCTCCGAGTGCTCCCGCATCGAGACCGAATCCTACCAATAGGGGCGCGAATATCGCGAGAATTCCAGGCCCGAGCAGTTCTTTTTGTGCTGTCGCGGTTACGATGTCGACGCAGCGGCCGTAGTCGGGCTTTTCCTTGCCCTCCATGATTCCCGGATGTTCGCGGAGCTGGCGCCGCACTTCGAAAACCACTTGAAACGCCGCGCGACTGACTGCCTTGATCGCAAACGAGCTGAACAGGAAGGGCACCGCTCCCCCTATCATGAGGCCCACGAAGACGGTCGGCATATTGATTTGCACGCCCAAGGCGCCCAGGCGCGCCTCATCTATAAACGAGCGGAACAGGGACACGGCGGCGAGGACTGCCGTGGCAATCGCAAGACCCTTGGTAAGCGCCTTGGTGGTGTTGCCGATCGCATCCATCCACGAAAGAGTGCGCGAGGCTTCCTCCTGATGAACACCTCCCATCTCGAAAATCCCGTGCGCGTTGTCGGTAATCGGGCCGTAGGTATCCATCGCCAAAATAAATCCGGTGGTAGTCAAAAGACCCAAGCCGGTCAGCGCGATTCCGTAGAACTGCAGCGCTAGCGATTCGTGGAACAGCAGCATCGCACCCACGATTGCCAGCGCGATTGCCATCAACGCCCACACCGAGGATTCGAGGCCCTCCGCCAGGCCTGAAAGGATCAGAGTCGCGGGGCCGGTGCGGGCCGCCACGGCGGTCTCCGTGGTGGGCCCTTTTTCCGGATGGGTGAAATAATTCGTCAGCCACAGGGTGACCACGGCGAGAATTATTCCGAGCGTAGCGCAGCAGGCAAAGCGCCAATCGATCTGCCCGGTCCGAGGGTCATGCAAGTATAGAGCATTTACCAGGAAGAATCCGACGACCGAGGCGGCCGCAGAAACCATGTAGCCGTTGTTGATCGGTCTCATTGGATCGCGCATCGCGGAACCCGTCGGCACGCGTACCGCCATGATCCCGAGAATCGAGGAAAACACTCCCACTCCGCGAAGGATCAGAGCGAAGATGATGAGCTTCATCGCGAAGATCCCACTGGCCGCGCCGTAGATTGCCTTGAAATCGGGTTCGCCTACGGCAAAGGCGGCCAGGATGATTGCGGCGACGAGGGTCACCTCGTACGACTCAAACACATCGGCGGCCATCCCCGCACAATCACCAACGTTGTCGCCCACGTTGTCCGCAATTGTTGCCGCGTTGCGGGGATCGTCTTCAGGCAGATCCTTTTCGACTTTGCCGACCAAGTCACCACCGACGTCGGCAGCCTTGGTGTAGATTCCGCCTCCGATACGCATGAACAGCGCAGCCAGCGAGCCGCCGAAGCCAAACCCGATCAGCACCTTCATCGCTTCCTGCTGATAGACGAGGAAGATTATCGTCGCGCCGACCAGGCCCAACCCGACTGTGAACATGCCTGAAACGCCGCCGGCCTTGAACGCGAGCTCCATCGCGTCCTTGAACGAGGTCAATGCGGCATTCGCGCTGCGCACGTTGCCCTTAACTGCCAGCCACATGCCGACAAAGCCGGCGCCATACGATGCAGAGACACCCATCAGGAAGGCGACCGCGATACCAAGCGAGAGCCAGAGATCGTGGTAGACGCTGCGATACATGAGGAAAAGAGCGACAAAAATTATGGCAACAAAAAAGATCATGGTGCCGACCTGACGGCGTAGGTACGCCATCGCGCCCTGCTCTATCGCGTCAGCGACATCGGTCATCGACTTGGGTCCGGGATCGGCTCGCAGCACAATGCGAACCAGCAGCAAGCCGTAACCGAGCCCCACGACCGCCGACACGAGCACCAGCCAGAGGATCAGCACCTGCCCGCTGGAAAGCGCCGGCAGTACAATATTGGCTTCACTCATCTTTAGTTAGGTCTCCTGAAAATGGACGATTGATCGGGATCCGCGTCGAATGGCTTCTTGCGCCTAAGAGACTTGCAGCCCCGCAGCATATCTGCGGCAGTGTAAGTTTTCCGTCCCGGGAAGTCTAGCAATTCTGCTGCTGCCGACTCTCTCGTGCACAGACGACGGGGACGAAACTTAGGGTCGAGCAATGTCCACTAGTCAGGCGCGATTATGCGACGTGCTTGCTCCGATTCTTTGGCGTCTGATACGTTCGCTATCTTGGGCGTATCGCCGATCGTCGCCAGTATACCCGTCCCCATCGTCTAGCTCGGCCTAGGACACCGGCCTTTCACGTCGGTAACACGGGTTCAAATCCCGTTGGGGACGCAAAGATGCGAAGTGCCACTCGGAAAGGATGCGCAAGCCAGTTCTAGCAATGCCCGGCTCAGGCTGCGGGCCGGCGAAGCGCTCTGAGTGCGGCTTTGGGCTCGTGTGCCAAGATGCGCATGAGTGCGACGGTTGAAGGTTCCATCATCACACGGTGCTGTTCCCAGTTGCGCAAAGTCGCGATGGGAATGCCTAGCGTATTGGCAAATTGTTGCTGAGACATGCCGAGCCGTTTGCGAATGTACCAGGGCGAGAAGATGTCTTCCTCGCGCGTTCCGCGTCCGAGTCTTCTTCGACGTCCCTGCCCTTCTGACGTGTTGGCTTGCGTTCGGTCTGACGCACGAGGTTTCCGACCTGGGGGTCGATGCCTTCGCGCTCCGCGGTGCGTATACGGGCTGACAGATTCTGGGTAGGAACCATGACGCAGCGCGGCAACGCCCTTTCGGATTGTCCTGCACCTGACGGAGGATGGTGCGGCAAGCTTTCAGTTTCAATGGAGAGCGTTGATACTCTGAAAGCATGAATCTCGCGGTCGGCACTCTCGAATTCAAGCCTGTGAGCGAGCTCTCCGAATTGCTCGCTCAACCTGGCGGCGGCGCTGCGTAATTCGTCGAAAGCCGACGAGGTCGGCGTTTCAGAAATTGATCCATCGTTGGCGGATACCGCAACCTTCTGTGAACGATATAACGTGCCGCTTGAGATCTCTGCCAACTGCGTGGTGCTTCAGGCGAAGCGTGGAGAGAAGACTTGGTTCGCTGCGTGTGTCGTCCTGGCTACCACACGGGCAGACGTAAACGGTGCAGTTCGTCAAATCTTAGAGGCCCGCAAGGTATC
>DASXMJ010000240.1 GCA_036495685.1 Candidatus Binataceae bacterium
GGGTGGGGCAACGCTGACGCTGACTGGTCGGGCATAGCGAAGGCGATCGCTCAGCGCACAAACCAATGGGTAGCCCTGCTCGGTGACTTCATCGATTCCTGTCGGAAGATCCAGCACGCAAGATCCACTAGCCAGGGCGCGCATTGAAGTCGTTTCTCTGCGTGATCGCGACCGACTACGGGCGAACGGCCGGTTTCGGCGCAATCCCGTCACCTTGATGGGTCGCGGCGAAGGACCGCTCCCCACCAGCGAGCCGACCTCCGCAGCGGGTATCAAGCGTCAGACTTGATCCACTAGACAGGTGCCAGGCAATACCTTCGTACATTGGATAGCTACAAGCTGCATCAACAAACAAAATTGACAACAATCTTAATAATGTGATTGCAAACCAAATAAACTAACAAGTTATCAAACTAACCATGGCCGCCGCCTCAAATCCCGCCCGAATCCGGCCGTAAACCGCCCCCCGGTCGCTTCCCGTCCCGTCTTGCCCGCCCGCCAGACGGCTGAATCCAAGACTCAGCTTGGCGCACGTATATCCGAGGCGAAATACCGGCAGCTGAAGCTTCCCGCCGTCTTGCGCGGCGTGACAGTTCAGACCCTGGTCGAGCAGGCGATCCTGGAGTTTTTGATCAACCATCCGGAATTGCTGCAGAGCAGTGTCTCCGAAACACTTGCCAAATCATCGCCACGAAAGCCGCGATAGCCAGCAACGGCTCATTCCCGGAATCCTTTCCCAGCCCAGTGTTCCCAGCCTACCCAGTATGCCGCTGATCTGTGTCCAGTAATTCGGCCGAGACCCAAAATCGGTGAAAACCTGTTCGTCCGCCGCCGGTTCAACGGTGAGCATCGGCATGGTTCACCGGGACAACTGGGAGTTCTCGCAGAAGAAGCGCAGCATCTCACGACTGGCGTCGGGTCCACGAGGATCGGTGCAGGACCCAGAAGGGCTCCCCCCTGACCAGGCGTGACCTGCTCCATGCAATACCCACTGCTCCAGGATCGGCCGGCCGTTCTCATCCGCGTGGAGCGTGCGCGTGTAGCTGATCCCGCCTGCAGACTGGCCCCGGCTGATCGTCAGGTGCAACGGCACACCCCCCGTTGACTGGGCAATAACCTGATCTCCGTTCAGCGGGCTGACCGTGTTATCGCAGTCGCCGTGAAATACGATTGTCGGCAATGGTCGTCTTCCCCCTTCCGCCGGCGGCGGTGACCCGCCCTGGCGCATTGCCGAGAAGGCCGAGGTCAGGTCATTTGCGGCACCACATGCAAGTCCGGAATGAACGCAAATTGCGGAGTACAAATCCGGATATGCCGAGCCCATGATGGCGGCCGCGGCGCCGCCTGCTGATAGCCCCGCTACGTAGACGCGAGCCGGATCTACCGCGAATTCATGCATGATTTGTCGCGTGATCCCTGCGATTAGAGAAGGTTCGCCCTTGTCCCGCAACTGGTCGCCGGCTGTAAACCAGTTCCAACATTGCAAGGAATTTGCCGACGATGGTTGCCCGGGATAGGCGACTAGAAAGCCTTGCTCTTCGGCCAATTCATTCATTCGCGTACCAGCCGCGAAGTCATCCGGTGACTGTTTGCAACCGTGCAGCATCACGATAAGTGACAGTGGGTCGCCGCAATAGCCGCTTGGAACGAACAGTTTGTACGCTCGGCAGCCAACCGCGTTCGCATAGGTAGACTCCTCAAAGCGGGCGCCATCAGGCAAAGCACATGGTACACGATCCCTGGCCGTTCTGCGCAGGCCGAGGCCGGAGCTGCGCACCCCGAACCGCTCAAGAAATCGGCGCATCGCGTCGGGCATGCGCGACTGATCCAGGCCTGCAACGGAAACGGAGGCGCGATGCGGTGCATCAACACCAGGTGCCGTCCAGCGACCTGAGCCGGAGGAGCGCGGCGGCATCATATCGATCAGTCGGGTCCTCACTGAGTCATGATCACGCTGTTCGGAACCCTCTGACGACGATTTTGGCTTTTGCGGCCATCGCTGCAGGAGCGCCGTTGCCTCTGCAAGCTGCCCCGCGCGGGTAAGGCGGATCGCCTCGGCCAGGCGCGCGTTCAGGTCCAAAATCATAATGGTCATTTCCTTTCTTGAGGGAAGAATCAGGCAAGGGATGAGCGCGCCCTTCCCGGTATCGGAATGGGCATGGCCAACTCAAGCTGGTTCAAGCGCGGAGGCGAGCTATTGGATGCGATCGCCTAACGCTGCCTTGATCGCGGGGCTGACCTGCAGCGCGCCTAAGACGTGGATTGAGGCAATTGTTCGCAAAGCCAGTTCTGGCGACACGTCGTCAGCGATACTGGCCAAGCCGAGAACCTGGATGTCAAGTGTCTCACCCGCAGCCTGGACCGCTTCCAAGTCTTGCCGAGTGTAACGTCTGAGCCCGAGCTCAAGTCGGTGGCGGACCACAGACTGCTTGACCGAATCGTGATGACGGCCAAGCTGGTTGCGAATGGCTGTCCTGATAAAGTCGGTACGATTGGAGTAGAACCCTTCCTGTACGAGGAGGTCGATCTGACCAAGGTCGACGTACCCCAGGTAGATTGTTATTTTCTCACTATCGCTTGCCCTAGGTCGAAGCTCACGTACGTTGTTTGCCATCTTACGAACATCCGTTCACCATCCAGATGGATGGTATATCGCGAGCGATCGAGAATTTTCAAGCGGTAACAGCTAACCGACGCGACAGCATAAGCGTGCAAAACAGCCGTATGCGCTGGACCGTTATCTGAGCGCGGCGGAAATTTATGAACCCGGAGCATTCGCAAAAACATCGGAGGTGACGTCATAGACCGCACCTTTGAGATTCGGGTAAACGGCCGGGGACTGGTACAAACAAACCAGCTTGCCGAAGCTCGATGGGCGGCCCGCGCCGCTGCACAGGCAGGCGAAAGTGCGGAAATCGTTGATGCCGAAACGTGCCAGGTAGTCGAACGGTATCGGCCGCTCCAATGAAAGAATGCGTCCCAGCGCACCCATATCGTAATCCGCTCCGTTAGCGTCCGCGGTCTGGTGGAAAATTATCAGTGACCTTGGATTCTAACTCCGCCGATCTAGGTTCGAATCCTACTCCCCCAGCCAGTGCACCCCATTGGTTTCGGTAGTCTCGGTGCTCCCCCGACGTGCGCCGGAATACACCGCCTTTCCCCGGGCTTTGCGGCCCCGGCTTCTGCGGCCGGTGCGGGAGAGAGCCGCGAGTGGCGATAGAGTGCGTCCCAGGAGCAGAATATCTCTGTCGGGCCTTTTTGCAGTCACCGAACTCGCCACGCATCAGAACTGGCTGATGCCCCTGGAAGAGGTAACGCGGCCCGTGACGGAGCCTGCGACGATCGGGATCGTGGAGCTGGGTTATCCGAAG
>DASXMJ010000241.1 GCA_036495685.1 Candidatus Binataceae bacterium
GCGATTATTGCTGACGGGTGTGGTTGCTCCTTGAACAAAGCGGACATCAATCGCGCATCAGCATCCGAGGGGAGGATCCCGCCAGGCTTGCACATTCCCGGCTCAAATGAGCTTGGTCCGCGTAGCCGGCCTCCGCGGCGAGCGTTGCCAGCCCCCGACCCTTGCGAAATGCACCCGCAAGCCGCAGAAAGTGTTGAAAACGCATAACACGTTCAAACCGCTTTGGTCCGTAGCCGACCGCCGCCACAAAGCGGCGACGCAATTGCCGGCCGCTGATTGGGAGGCTCCACCCTGCCTGGCCCGCGCAGCTCATGCCAAGTGCAATCCGCCGCTGAATCTCCAGCACGGTGAGGCGGACGGCAGGGTCGGGCGGCGGCGAAGCTCGCCGCAGGGTCGCTTCTTCGAGCGCCGCGATGATCTGTGCATCACAGCGCGCGGCATCCAATCGCTCCGTAAGCGAGCGTGACGCATCGTGTGGCCAGCAATCGCTCAACGGCACACAGCGATCGACCAACAAGGAAACTGGTGTAGCGAGAATCTGGGCCGCGACCCCTGGCAGGAAGCGGATTCCCGCCAATGCGGTCCCGGGTGGGACCGCCGAGGGTCGTGAGGTGGTATCGGGACCGGCAATCCATGGTCGCGAGCCGGGCGCCCAGACAATATCGACGCAACCATCGGGAAGAACGCCGCGCGGGTCCCTCTGGGCGGTGGCGACCCATACGCACGCAACCCGGTTGCGTAGCTCGGGGCGCGACGTAAATTCCCGATACCGCGGTCTCACTTCTTCAGCGCGTCGATTACCTGCTCGACGATGGCGTCGGCCTTGGCACGCATTTCGTCGTCGGTTGCATCCTGAATCGGATGCGGCACGAAGACTCGCCGCACTTCGGGTAGTCCGAGTGCAGCCGCTTGCTTTTCGGCGGCATCGACAAATACGTCGGAAGCGATCATCACTGCGGGCTTGCGATTAACTTCGAACCATACCGAGTCGTGCACACTGCACGTCGTGCACGACCCTCAATCGGCTAGCGCTTCGATGACGAAGTCGCTTTCCTCCGCGATACGGCGGCGCAGATCTTCCGGCGCCGGCTTGGTGAAGGTCGGTTTGCGGTAGCGTTTGATTTCTACCGCGGGCAGGCGCTTACCGAGATGCTCGGCCAAGCGATTCATCAGCACGTCGCCGCGCGGCTTGGCGATATCAAGCATCGCGATGCGGCCTCTGATCTGCCCGGAGCGTTCGGCGAGCGTGCGCCTTATGGGCACGCGCTCATCGGTGGGATCAACGATTACCTGCTTCATGGCAGCTCCTCGATTCGGCGGCTCACGCTGGATGAGCCCATCGGTCCGGAAACCCATCCGGCGAACACGGCGGAGAACTTCCCGCCTTCACCACCCGCCACGATAATATTGATATTCCCGGCGGAGCGAAACTTGGGAACCTTCTGCTCGAGCTGCTCGGGGGTAGGGTCTTTCAGGCCAAAGGCCTTAAGCGGCATCCCTTCGCCGCTCTCCGCGTCCGGCAGCAGTTCCCGTAGCGGGCGTGCTGTGATTTCCTGAATTCGATTGCGCACCTGCGCTTTGCTCCATTCGTCGCGTGCGATGGTATCGGCGTGCTCCGGTGAAATCACCAGGAGCACCTCACCGGAACCATGCTGCTTCGGATGCCAGCAAGCTTCCAGCCCTAGGCCGAGAGAGCCCACCAGCGCGCGAGCCGTGCGCGAGGTTTGATCCGCGATCTGCCGCGAGCCCGCTTCCAGCCCGAAGACCGTCACCACGCTTTCGTCCTTCTGGAAGCCGCGCTCGACGTGCAGCGGCTCCCACGGGCTGCGCTCTTCCCATTCTGCGAAGCAGGTGGTGAATTTGCCGATCGCTCCAAGGGCGGAGCGCTCGATATCACCGGGCCGTGAGCCGCCCACGTTGCGCAGCACCAGCTTTACCGCGCGGCCGATGGTCGCGTTGGGTCGACTGCCATAGCCGAGCGCCATGATTCCCATATTCATGCCGAGCCGGCGGCGAATTGGTCCATTGACGATAATCACCGGGGTTGCGCCCCAGGTGGTGGCCATCACGCCGTGGATGTTGAAGGTATCGGTGCAGACCGCTTCGAGCGCGGCGATCGCTACCGGCAGATAAGCGGGACGGCAGCCCGCCATTACCGCGTTGACGGCGACCTTTTCGACGGTCAGGGGCGCCATATTTGGCGCCACCGTCGCGATGACTTCGCGCGGGTCGCGCCGCGTGCCGGTGAGCATCCACGCCACCCGCTCGGGCGTCGGTGGAACCACCGGCAGTCCGTCGGTGAGGCCGCGCTCGAACATAAATTCGAACACGTCCTCACCATCACCCAGCTCGATGCGACGGGCCTGCATGCGCTCGCCGCGCGCCTCGGCTTCAAGCCGTTCGGCAATTCCGGGTTCGACCGCCTTGGAACCGCATCCCGCCCGCCACTCGGGCAGGGCTATCCAATCGATGTGTGGCTCGGGCAATTCGGTCATTTGCGCAAGCTGGCTTGCGAGCGATCGCCAGTCGCTCCGAACAAAACCGGCGAAACTCTGCAAGGTATTGCCGGCCCCATCGGCGAGGAAGACCATCGGGACGGTATCGAAGCCGTAGGCGAACGACACGCGCAGGGCGGAATCGTCGAGCAGCGGGCAGGTGAGCGAATGGCGCTGGGCGAGTATGCGATTTCCCGCGGCCTCCTGACCGATCGCGAGCACCGCGACTTTGGAACCGAAAGCGCGGTGAAATGCCTCGATCAGCGGCATCGCAATTGCGCAGGTGGGGCAGTCTTCCTTGACGAAACAGAGCATTGCGGCTCGGCCCCCGGGGAACGCGTGTGGCGTCCCGGAGAGATCATTCAGGGAAAAATCTGGCAATTGCCTGGATGGTTCGCTCATGGCTCACGCCTCATTCGGTTGCACCAATCAAGCTTTTCGCACTCCCCGGCGGAGTTGAACCCGCGCCGCGCGTGACGAAACGATGCGCCCTCGAATCGTAAAACTCGACCGACGCCGTGACCAGACTGTTCCCGTCCACTCCGCCAGCGACCAGAACGTTGCCGTCCGGCAGCAGGGTCGAGGAATTCTGCAGCCGCGCCACATGCATGGGCGCAACCCCGCTGAAACCGTTGGTGCCGGGTAGAAAGACCTCGGCATCGGCCATCCCCGCGACGACCGGCCCCTGGATCTTCCAGCCACTGGTGACCAGCACGCTGCCATCCTGCAATTTGACCAGGCGCGGAAGATAGTGGGGAGCCTGCAGATTTCCGGTCAAAACGAAGCTGCCCGATTCCGGATCGTAAGTTTCCGCGGTGTTCAAAGGCGCCAAAGAGTTGAGGTTGAGCGTACCCGGGCCGAACGAGGTGAGAACCTTGCCGCTTTTGCCGCCCACGATCAGCGCGCGCCCATCGTTGAGCAGAAGAGCTGCTGCGCCGACTCGATCGTTTTTCATAGGGGCAGGCACCCGACTGAATTGCTTAAGCTCCGGACTATAGGTTTCCGCGCTCTGGTAGACGATGTACCCGCCCGGCATGTCAGCGCGGCCTCCGCCCGCGATCAGCACCTGGCCGCTGCGGAGCAACACGGCTACATGCGCCACGCGCGGCACCGTCATGTGGCCGGCGAAGTGCCAGGCGCCCGAGCGGGGATCATAGATCTCCGCTGAATCGAGAGTGTGGACTCCGTTGTCACTTCCTCCGGCTACCAGTACTCGACCGTCGCGCAGGAGGGTTGCGGTGTGGCCCTCGCGGGGCGTTTGCATCGAGCCGGTCGCGGCGAAGGTGCCTGCGACGGGATCGTACAATTCAGCGCTGGATAGCTCGGCGCGAAATCCTACGTTCTGCACGCCGCCCGCCAGCAAGACGCGTCCATCGTTCAGGAGCGTTGCGGTCGCACCTTGGCGCGCCACCGTCATCGACCCGGTTGCGATGAAAGATTGTGTGTTGGGATCGTAAATCTCGGCGCTCGAGGTAACTCCGCCGACATTGCCGTTGGTGGTACCACCCGCGATCAGCACACGACCGTCCTGTAGTGCAGCCGCGGACTGGTCAGCCCGCGGTGTGGTCATCGCCAGTTCCTCGACACGCTGGCCCTGCTTATTGGTGACGTAGGCGGGCTGCTCGGCGATTTCGCCACCTGCGCATGAAACCAGCAGAAGGGCGGCCAGCGTCGCGCCCCATTGACGCCGCCCGTTCACGAGAAACTCCACGCTCGTAAAGTCATAGGACTGACCGGCGGAATAATAGGCCGCTTCTGCTGCGGTTGAAAGGCGGAGTTGCCGCGCTCCCAGGCGCCGCAATCGGATAGCGGCTGGCCGCCGCAGACCGCAGAACGCCGGCTGGCGTGGCCTTGGCGGAAAGGTCTTGACCAATCAGGAAGCCGTGCTTGGCACGACGAACTACCTTTCGCCCTCAGTTCTCCGAACAACGTCCGTGGGAAATGCTTCGACCGGCTTGATTGGCACTTCTCTTTAAAGGGATTCAGCTTATCCGGCGAGCATGGCCAGCACCCCGCTTCGTCACATGAAGGTGTTGACAACATGTAACCATGGGGTTACATGTTGCATCACCAGATCCGCCGGCAAAACGGAGACATCCCGATGACAGTAAGGAAATCGGTGACTGTGAAACGCCCCCTCGCAGACGCGTTCAGCTTGTTTACGGAGCAAATCGGTTCATGGTGGCCCTTGAAGGAAGGGTTTTCCTTCGGGGGTGAGCGGGCCAAGGAAATCTACCTGGAAACCCGACAGGGTGGCCGCTTTTATGAGCGTTTCACCGATGGCGAGGAGTACGTAGTCGGGCACGTCACGGCGTGCGAGCCGCCGCGTCGAATCGTATTCACCTGGGAGGACCCAGACTGGGAGGGTCCGACTGAGGTCGAAATCCGGTTCGCAGTGGAAGGCAACGGGACGCGAGTGGAGGTGGAGCACCGCGGCTGGGAAGTCGGGCCCAAGGCAACCGCGGCAGGCAAGAGTTACGACGGCGGATGGGATTTCGTGTTGGGCAAGTACACCGCCGCCGCGTGAGCATGATTAAAAATGCTGCGAGCTTGGGACGTTTCTCTGTTCAAAATAGAAGAGGGAAGCTAGAGGCGCATTTGACCCTCGCCCACGATCTTGCAGCGTCCCCCGACCCTTGTCGATGGGCCGTCGCTGGTACTGTTCAGCACTTCGACGGTTATTTCACTGCGGCGGCCCATCTCCATTCCTTGAATTACCCGAAAGTGCGTGCGCGCGGTGGACCCAATCACGCCGTGAGCGCGCAGGTATGCGCCCAGGGGCGCGGCCGCGCTGCCGGTCGCTGGATCTTCGGCGATTCCGTCCGTATGCGGAGCGAACATTCGCGCACGCACCGACCGCGTCGGTGATCCTTCGCAAACGAAGAGGTACACCGGCAGCATTCTTGGAGTGCCCTCGAAAAGCGTGTGTAGGGCCGACGGGTTGGAGACGCAACGCTTAAGAGCGTCGACCGAACTGAGCGGAACCAACAGAAACGGGTTTCCGGTAGAAACCGCCTCGATTGGTAGATCGCCGCGCACATCGACGGTATCGATTCCCAGACCGGCGGCAATGCGATCGCGGTCGCTGCGCCGCTCGCCAAACTCCGCCGGCCGGTGCGACATCCATATAAAGGAGGGGTTTCGCGCGTTCCCTTCGATGGTAATAATCGTGTCGCCCACCCCAAGGCGCAGGATAGCCTCTCCCATTCCCAGTTCCCCGCGAGATGCCAGCACCCACGCAGTACCAACCGTAGGATGTCCGGCCATTGGAATCTCCCGGCGCGGAGTGAAGATTCGGACTCGAACGGGGGCGGGGCGGCGTGGCGCGGGAATTACGAAGGTCGACTCGCTGAAATTCATCTCGCGGGCCAGGGTCTGCATCTGGGCGGCCTTGAGCCTGCCGGCATTATGAAACACCGCGAGCTGATTTCCGCGGAAGGGATGCGAACTGAACACATCGACCAAAGTAAACGGGATACGACTTGCCATCGCCCCATCGTAAGCCAACCGCCTCAGCCAGGCAGCACAGGTCTTGCCTTTGCTGGCCCTCGAGATGGCGTATTATCGCCAACATGCCTTCCGATGTCCCGGAGATCATTATCCCGACACGCGAGGGCTATGACCGCTGGTCGGAGGTCTACGACAGCGACGGCAATCCGCTCGTTGCCCTCGAAGAGCCCGAGGTGATCCGGATGGTAGGAGAGGTGCGCGGGCTGAGAGTAGCGGACATTGGTACAGGAACCGGCCGCCACGCCGTGCGCTTTGCGAGCGCCGGTGCACGAGTGGTCGGTCTTGATTTTTCCCTTGGAATGATGGGTCGCGCACGCGCCAAACCGAACGCCGATCGGATCCAATTCATCTGCGCCAATTGCTTGCGGTTACCCCTGCCGGGCTCGTCCTTCGATCGGGTCATTTCCGGCCTGGTTGCCGAGCACGTTCCCGCCTTGGAGCCATATCTCGCGGAACTCGGCAGAATCTGCCACCGGAGCGGCTTCATCGTCGTGACGACGCTCCACCCCGTGATGAACCTTGAGGGTGTCCGGGCGCGCTTTGACGATCCTTTGACCGGAGCCAAGGTGTATCCGGCCGGACGCGATTATAGGATTTCCGATTTCGTGATGGCCGCAAAGCAAACCGGCCTGGTCTTTGACGAGATGGTCGAGCGCGCGATGACGGCGGAAATTGCGGCTACGCTTCCCCGCGCCCGGCGCTACGTCAACTGGCCGATGCTGCTAGCGATGCGCCTCTCGCACGCTTCGAAATAGACGGACGCTCGCTGGGTCGGTCCGTGGGTTCAGTTTCGCGCTCCGGAGCTTAAACAATGCCGGGCGCTTTTTACGGCAGCGGGGTGGAGGCCCGCGAGCGGGCGCAGATTGGCGGGTCTGGTAAAACCTGCGTTCGTGCGACCGGTTAACCGCACGCTCAAGACGATGTTCGGGTCTTGAAGAGAAACGGCGCCCTGTTTCCCGAGCCGCTGCTTGTGTTGCTCCGATGTTCTCGGCTTACTTGCCAACTACGAACGCGCAACTGGTCGTGCCGCTGCCACCGATGTTCAGCATCGCGAACGTCTTCGCGTCTTCAACCTGATACTCACCAGCTTGATGCGTAATCTGGCGCCAGCAATCCAGCATCTGGCGTACGCCCGTCGCTCCTACCGGATGGCCTGCACCGATCAATCCCCCGGAAGGGTTGATCGGGCACTTGCCTCCCAGTTCGATGACGCCGCCCTCGACCGCCTTCCACGATTCACCGGGTTTGGTCAGTCCGAAATGATCGATCGCCATATATTCCGAGGTGGTGAAGCAATCGTGTGTTTCAATCCCCGAGAGCTGTTCCACGCCGGCAACTCCCGCGCGCCGGAACGCATCGAGAATCGCCTGCCTGGTATGCGGGAGCACATACGGGTTGTCCTTGCTCTCGGCAACCTTCGCAGCGAATTCGAGGGGAGCGGTGTGATGTCCCCAGCCGAGAATCCTGGGAATATCGTCGAGGCTCTGGTTGTTGCGCTCGGCCCATTGGCTGGCGAACTTTTCCGAGGCGAGAAACAACGCGACGCCGCCATCCGTGACCTGCGAACAATCGCTCACCTTGATCCGTCCGCCGATAACGGTATTGAACTTGGATTGCTGCTGGGCATGGCTCTCGCTCATGAACCAGTTACGGGTCTGCGCGTTGGGATTGCGCTTGGCGTTCGAATAGTTCACCGCCGAAATGTGCGCGAGGTGTTCGTCCTTGAGCCCAAAGCGCTTGTCATACTCGTCGCCCAGGCGGCCGAACAGCTTGGGAAATGGAAACTCGATACCCTTCGCCTCGCGCTCGTACCATGCCGCGGTGCCGAGGTAGTCGCCGCCGGTCGTGGAGTCGACGGTTTTCATCTGCTCGACGCCGGTAACGCAGGCGAGATCGTAGCGACCGGCCTCGATCTCTGCGGAAGCGGCGAGAATTGCGATCGAGCCCGATGCGCAAGCGGCCTCATGGCGGGAGGTCGGTAATCCGCTAAACGCCGGATCGATTTCCACGAAGAATGCACCGACATGGCCCTGCTTGGCATACAGCTCGGCGGCAAAGTTTCCTACGTGAGCGGTCTGGATTTCTTTGGGCTCGATCTTCTGAGCTTCCAGCGCGCCCAGCACCGCCTCTCGCATCATGGCGACGAAGTGCTTGCCTTCCTTGGACCAATTGCGGGCGAAGTCGGTCTGCGCTCCTCCCAGGATATAAACCGGCGCGGATTTTGCCATCGCGATAACTCCTTGAAGGCCGAGCTAGCCGACCAGGGTCCGGCCGTAGTCGAGCACGCCTCCTCCAAACATTCTAGCACCGTCGCTGGCAGCTTGCTCCAGGCAGGCCGGCACGCGCAGCTTCAAGTCCGAGAGCATTTTGATCGTCGCGCGCGCACCCAGCAGATCAACCAACGCGGTGGGGGGCGCCCAGTTGAATCCGAAGCTCATGATGGTATCGACGTCGCGCGGTGTCTCCGCGACCTCACCCACGCGACTCAAGCCGTAGCTCACGTAGCCCAGCACCACGCGTCGGCACAGGTCCGCATCCGCACCCTTTGCCTCACGCAAAGCCGCCATCGCTTCGGCGTATTTGCCGACCCGGTTGAGGGATTTCATTTTCTCCACGAACTCGATCGGCGTCGGTTTCTTAAGCGGCCCATGCGATCCGGTCCTGGGATCGAGGGCGAGCGTTTCGGTACCCTGCCGCTTGTAGAATCCACCTTGTTCGGGTGTCTTGTCGCCGAGTCTGCCTTCCCGAATTCCGCGTTCCATGAAAGCGGGCAGCTCGAAATAGATGTGCGCTTCGTCCTCGCAATTCTGATGAACGTTGTCGACGATCGCCCTGTGAACGTCCCATCCGACCAGGTCGACCGTAGCCAGCGGAGCCATCGCCCGTCCGGTGTGCGGTCCGATCAGGTAGTCCATGTATGCAACCCCGCGCTCGCTCGCCAACTGCGCGACCTCGTTCAAGACCTTGAAGCCGACCCGATTGCCGACGAAGGCCGGACGATCTTTGGTCACGATGACCTTGCGGCCGAGCCTCGAGCCCAGCATCCTGACGGTGGACTTGACGATTGCAGATTCGGTCTCGGTACCGGGAATGACTTCGGTTCCGACAATCACGTTCGGTGGATTGAAGAAATGAATTCCGAGGAAATGTTTGCGAAACGAATCGCTGCGCCCGCCCGCCATTTCTGCAATTGAGAGTCCCGAGGATCCGGTCGCGACGATCGCGTCGTCGCGGCGGTGCCGGTCGACCAGTTCCAGGTAGTGGCGCTTGAGCGCCAGGTCTTCAGCCAGCGATTCGAAAATCAGATCGGCCTCGGCGATGGTGCGCCCGAGGTCGTTATCATACGTTCCGATCTCCATCCGCTCCGCGACCGCCTCGGCGCGGGCTGCGTTCTGTGCGGCGTCGAGGCCGGCCTCGGCTTTGTCACGTTCGCGGGCCAGCATCACAACGCGGAACCCCGCGCCCGCAAAGACTTCACCCGCGCCGGCGCCCATCGTCCCGTTGGCGCCGAGTATCACCACTCTCTGGATCTTGTCAGCCAAGCAAAATTTCCTCTTCGGCGAAAATTAGCCGCTCCGCGCGGTCGAGGTCCGAGCTTCCCGCCCAGGCACTCGCAACGAACCGTCGCGGGCCGCTCAACCGACAATCACGCAATCGCAGCGGCTTGGTCGCTTGCACCGACCAGCACAAGCGCTGGCTGGAGATTAACCAAGCGGATGTGCCTGCGCCACCCTTCGCCTGCTAAACCTAACCATTGTTCGAACGAATGCACGGCCTTAGTACCTTAAAGTTACATTAGACGGCGGCCGAGGCGGTCCTGAAGGAAAAAGTGCTAGCGCCCAGCGGGACAAGATCAGCGAGAATCGCGAACGAATTGGCTGGCGGTGCCGCAAACTTGAGAGAGCGCTTTCTCGTACACCCCGAGACGGTCATGAACCCGGCTCATTGAGCTGTTCGGCTACGGAAGGCCCATCTCCGCGCGGAGGAAATCCTTCACGCCGTCGGCGCCGCTTAATGCGACCGTCACCGGGCCATCTCCAGCCGCCAGTTCAATTGTGAAATTCAAAAACGGACAGCATCGCCGCTCGAGCGCGATCCACTCGGCAAGCGCGGGGAGATCCAGCTTGGCCGCGTCCACGCGGAGCTCGAATCCGTGGTCGACTTCCGCGCGATCGACAATTGCCTGTGCCAACGCGCCGACCAGCGTGCGGCGCCGTTCGCGCTCTGCCGGGGTTAGCGCGTTCAGATCGCACGCGATCGGAATCTCCGCTCGCCTGCCCATAGATCAGGGTTGGTACCATTGGCGGGCGATCGCGCCAATGAGCCGCTCCGCTCCCACCGGTCCCCAGCTTCCCGCGGGATATTCTTCGATCGGGACTTGCGTCTCATCGCTCCACGCGTCGAGGATGCCTTGCACGAATTGCCACGAGGTTTGCACGTACTCGGCGCTGGGGAACAACGTGTGATCGCCCTCCATCACATCGAGCAACAGGCGTTCGTAAGCATCAGGCGAGGAATCGGCACCGAACTCGGTCGAATAGCTAAGATTCATCCGGACCGGTTTGAGCGAGACATCGAGCCCCGGATGCTTGGATACCACGTCAAAGGAAAACCCTTCGTCGGGCTGGATGCGCAGAGTCAGGAGGTTGGCATCGATGTTCCCGCCGCGGTTGAACAAAATCCGCGGCACCTCCTTGAACTGCACCACGATTGAGCTGGCGCGGCGCTTGAGGCTCTTGCCGGTGCGCAGGAAAAACGGCACACCTGACCATCGCCAGTTGTCAATTGCCATCCTGAGCGCGACGTAAGTCTCGGTGCGCGAGTCGGGCGCGACCCCCTTTTCCGCCAGGTAACCGGGCACCTCGGCGTTACCGGCGCGGCCGGGTGCGTAGCGAGCGCGTACCGTGAGGTCGCGCGCGGCGGCGCCGGCAATCGGCCGCAAAGCGCGCATGACGTTCAGTTTCGCTTCGCGCACATCCGCCGCGTTGAGGGTGACCGGCGCTTCCATCGTTAGGGTCGCGAGCAGTTGCAGAAGATGATTCTGCACCATGTCACGCAATGCGCCGGAATGGTCGTAGTAACCCGCGCGCGTGCCCACCCCTTCCGCTTCGGCCACGGTAATCTGCACGTGATCGACGTTGCGGTTGCCCCAGAGTCGCTCGAATATCGAGTTTGCGAAGCGTAGCACCAGCAGGTTCTGCACGGTTTCCTTGCCGAGGTAGTGATCGATGCGGAAGATCTGCGACTCGGCCATATGCGCGTGCAAGGTGCGATTTATCTCCATGGCGCTGGCCAAGTCGTGGCCAATCGGTTTTTCGACCACCACGCGAGTGAACTGCTTGCCATCGGGCGCGGCGAGCAGCTTCTGCGCCGCCAAGCGTGCGATGCAATCGTTGAAGGCTTCCGGCGGGATCGACAGATAATAAACCCGATTGGGAGGTATGTTCCGCTCGCGCTCGATCTGTTCCAGCCGTTCGCGCAGACGTTGGAACCCTTGGGGCTGGTCGAGTCCGGACTGGTAGTAAAGGCCGTTAGCGAATGCGCTCCAGCAGGTTTCGTCGACCTTGAGCCGGGAATATTTCTCGACCGCCTCGCGCGCACCGCTGCGAAAATTGTCCTGCGATAGCTGCGATCGTGCGAACCCGAGGACCGCGCTCTGCGGCGGCATCAGCCCCTGCCCGCAATGAACCAGGTTGTACAGCGAGGGAAGCAATTTGCGCCGTGCGAGGTCTCCCGAGGCGCCGAATATCACCACCGTGCAGGGTGGAGCGGGGCGGGAACTCTGGATAGTCAGTTTTTCTTCCACTTTATCAATGTTACTACGCAGCCCCGGTGAAGCTATGTATGGACCGAGTCCATGAGAGGATGATATTTTGCTTAAGTTGTTTCTCGCCGTCAGTATGTTTCATTGTCCGCGTCCCGCGACAAAACGGCGAAACGCCGAGACGCTCGATGAGTGAACGGGTAGTTGCGATTGAACCGCCGCAGCCCTCGCGATTGCGCGAATGGATGCCGATCTTCATCTGGGCGGTGGTGATTTTCACCTTCTCCACCTCAGGGTTTTCCGCGGACAGCACCGCACGAGTAATCTCACCTGTCCTCAGGTCGCTGTTTCCGGGCATCTCGCTGACCGCGCTGGATCTCGCCAACAGTCTGATTCGCAAAGCCGCTCATTTTACCGAGTACGGAATCCTGTTCTGGCTGCTCATCAGGGGTCCGTTGAAGGGTCGGCCCTTGCTGGCGATGGCGCTGTGCGTGGGTTACGCGCTGACTGATGAAGGCCACCAGCTGTTCGTGGTGGGACGCACGGCATCGATATACGATGTCGCACTCGATTCAACTGGCGCGATGTTCGGTGGCTTCCTGTTCGCGGCGGTCAGCGAAATCCTATAACCGACAGAGATCGTTGCGGGTGGTCAGGCGGCTTCGGGTGTCGACGAGATCCGATCCATCCGGCCAAAGAACATGCGCAAGTTCCGCAGCTCCGCGGAAATCTTGAGCTCGCCGGTGAAGGCGAGACTGTAGAGCTGCCCGTAGAGCGCAAAATCGGCCACACCGATCCGGCCAAGCAGGAAAGCGCGATCCGATAATGCCTGTTCGAAGGGGAGCAGCGCCTGACGCGCGCGACTCTGCTGCGCGTCGTGTTCGGTGATCATTTTATCCACGAATCCGGCGCCGTATTTTCGCTCCCGCACCATGCGCCACAGCGCCTCGCGATCCCGTCCCTGGCGCCGAAAAAATGCGACCTTGTCCGGGATCGAGGCTCCGAACAGCGCGTCTTCCAGCTGCGTGTCGATATAGTCGGCCAGCACCTGATGCATCCCGCTCCAGCTCGGTGGCAAAACCGTGGGCTCCGGATAGAGCTCCTCGAGGCGCCGCACAATCCGCGCCGAATCGACGATCGTTTCGCCGCTGGCCAGGGCGAGTACCGGAACCATCAATTGGCCGGATGCGATCAGGAGTTCTTTGCGTTCCAGGTAGTCGACCTCAACGATTTCGTAGTCGACGTCTTTGAAATCCAGAACCTTGCGGACCTTGGCGCAAAACGGACTGGTCAGAAACTGGTAGAGTTTTGCGGCCATCACACGCTCCGCTCGAGCATCGCCCGCATGGTGGTCGCGTTCATGACTCCGAAATTACGATAGCAGTTGTTGAAGATCACGTGTGCTCTCGAAATTCCGCCGAGACTGCGAATCCGCTCTGCCCATTCTGCCAGTTCCCGCTCCGAGTACAGATACTTGTAACGCTCGGCGACCGTGAGCCCGCGCGCGTGCCATGCTTCCCGATTGCGGCCGTGAAAACGAATGTAAGCCTCGGGAGCGGTAGTCTCAAGAAATGACGGCAGCGTGCTGCGCAATTGCGGCTCGTCTACCGAAACGTAGCAGAGGCCGTTGCTGCGCAGGAAATCAAGGCTCTCGCGCCGTTGGCGCCCTTCCGCGACCCAGCTCGAATGGCGAAATTCGATCGCAATTGAATCGCCCGGCAGGCGCGCTCGCAAACTTTCGAGATAGGCAAAATTCGACGCCCGGCAGGTGAAGTAGGGCGGAAACTGGAACAGGAGCATCCCAAGCTTGCCGGCAGCGCGCAGTGGCGTCAGCGAGCTGTGGAACATCTGAAACGCCATCTCCAGCACCTCTTTGGACGGGCGCTCGAGACGTCGCTGGGCGCGTTCCTGTTTGCTGAGCATCGCCTTCAGATTGAGCGGCAGGCGCGCGACCTCCGCGGCGTGCTGCGTCAGCAAGGCGAAGGCCTTGACGTCGAAGATGAAACCGAGCGGGGTGCGCTCGGCCCAGAGCTGCGCATTCTTTTCGGACAGCAGCGTGTAGTAGCTGGCATCGACCTCAACGGCGCTGAATTGAGTTGCATAGAAGCGCAGTCGCTCCTCCGCGGTGCGCAGCGATGACGGATAAAAAGTGTCCGATTTGACCAGGGTCGAGTCCGTCCACGATGCGGTTCCGATGAGATATTGCGGCGCCGATCCGATAGCGCTCGGTTTCATCACGCACAGCCGCGAAGGATTTCATCGAGGTCGACGGCGACGAACGAGTCGCGTACGAAGTCGGCCGAGGTCAGAGCCGCTGCCGGCACCGAATGCGCGATCGCGAGCGATCGCATGTGCGCGCGACGCGCGGCCTCGATGCCGGCGGGAGAACAATCCACCACCAGGCATTCGGGCGGTTCGAGCGGATTCCGATCGCGCAGCAAGAAGCCAATTCGGCCCAGCGTTGCGATGAGGAGGTCCGGTGCGGGCTTGCGCTGCTCCACTTCGGCCTCGCCGAGAATGTCCAGAAAAAGTGTTGCCAGTCCGAGGTCGGCCAATGATTTGCGGTTGTCGGCATAGCTGCCAGGGGCGGTAAGTAGCAGCGGAAACCGCTTTGCGCAGGAGCGAATGAAGTCTTCAGCGCCTGCGCGCAGACCCCCAGGTCGGGAAAGAATCGCATCGCAAGCAAAAACCACCGCGCGAATCACCCTTTCTCTTCTACCAGAAGCGGCCCGAAAACGCGGCGCGGGTGTCCCAGCCGGAGCTCGATGCGGGACGCTCTTCGCGCCACGAGAGGTGCGAGCGCAGCTTCCCTGCGGTTTCCAGCCACGGTCCGAGGGCCGGCAGCCCGGCTATCGCCTTCGAAGGTTACCGCGAGCAGCCGCGGCTTACGTGCGGTAGCGTGCGAGGATAGGGACTATCTCGCGCTGCGGTTCCGGCGCGCTTACCGTGGCGCGGCCGTTCTCAATCGTCATGTCCAGCTCGCTGCGTACTCCGAAGCGACCGGGAAGGTAGATGCCTGGTTCTACCGAAAAGCAGGTTCCTTCGATCAAGGCGCGATGGTCCTGCGTCTCCAGAGAATCCAGATTCGCACCCATGCCGTGGACCTCCCGTCCAATGGAGTGGCCCGTTCGGTGTACGAAGGCCTCACCGTATCCGGCCTGCTCGATCACGGTGCGAGCGGCGCGGTCTGCCTCGTGGCCACGAATCATGGCGCCGTCATCGACCCGCCGCTTCACCAAATCGACCGCGGCGTCGCGCGCCCGAGCGACGATTTCGAAAACCCGCGCGTGTTCCGCCGGGACTGCCTCATCGACGAAACCCGTCCAGGTGATATCGGCATAGGCGGCATCCGGACTCGGTTCCTTGGCCCACAGGTCGAGCAATACGAAGTCTCCGCGTCGAATGCGACTTGCCTTTTCAGGCGTCGGCCCGAAATGGGGATCGGCACTGTGCTCGTTTACCGCGATAATGGGCGGCTCGGCGGTGGTCAATCCGCACGCGGCGATTCGTGACATCACGAATTGCTGAATATCGGATTCAGTCGGACCCCCTCCGCCGCGCACCCGTCGTGCGATTTCCGCGAAGGTCTCATCGACGATGTGGCCCAGTGCCGCGCCGGCCCGGCGATGGCCGGCGAGCTGGGCCGCGGTCAGCTGCGCCTCGAACCGTTGTACGAGGTCGGCGGAAGAAACGACTTCCACGCCCGTCGACCGGACCAGCTCCAGCGTGCCCGCGTCCACGCGCGAGACGTAAGGAATCACGGCCTCGGGCGAGTAGTTCATCGCAATTCGATGTGCCGGTACGAGGATCGAATGAAGTCCCGCCACCATCTCGGCATACGAACGGTAAACGATGGGCTCCGCTCCGAGCGTATCCAGGCGATGCGCCTCTACCGCCGAGACTATGGTCCGCACCGGACCCCGCGAGGGTACGAAGCAGAACCAGCGACGGGTCGTCGCACCGTGTTCCGAAAGCTCGAGCACCCGGTACGCGATCGGGTCGCTCAACCGAAAGTCATAGAACAACCAGCCGTCAAGTCCAGCCTGCCGTAGCGCATCCTGAATACCTGCAATCCGGCCGGTCATGAGTTCAGGCCCGTGGCCCCCGCGTTGCCGAATCTCTGGCCCCATAGGTTCACGCGCTCGGGATTGATACGCACCAGCGGGTTGCGGTCCCGGCTTAGCTGCATCGTCCGATAGGGCCGATACTTGTCGCGCAGGTTCCGCAACACCAGCAAGTATTCCTCGTTGTCATCGACCATAGTCGCCGTGCCCCGGATCATCACGTAGGCCAGCTGCGACCAATCGTCTTCATAGTGATCGATCACAAGCGCAACGCGTGGATTCTCGGCGATGTTACGCATGCGCTTCAGCTCAAGGCCGCGGCGACGCTTGGGCTTTTCATCGATCGCAAAATAGACTTGCCCACCGTCGAACCAGAAGCAAATCGGGATAACGTGTGGGGCGCCCGATTTGTCGGCGGTTGCCAGCCTGGCTACTCGCTCCGCGATCAGAAAGTCCCGTACCGAGGGGTACGACAATTGTTCGGCTGAATTCGCAACCATCTGTTTAACTCCTGGTCAGGCGTTCGAGCGAATTGCGTGCCGCCCTCCCAAGCGATTCGTCGAGAGCTTGCGCTGCGACGCGCCGCAACGCTTCGATCGCCACCGCGGTGCCCGGCGGGAGGTTGCCCAACGCGACCGCGGCGGCGCGGCGAACCCCCACCTCGCGATCCGACTCAAGCCGCTCGAGCATTAGTTGGGCGGCCGCGTCGTCGCCGGCAAACGATCCCGACAGCAATGCGAGCGCCGCCAGTCGCACGTGGGCATCAAGATCGCGGGCAGCGGCCGCCACGGCTTGAAAAACCCCGCTGCCCCGGACGCCCAGGTCGCGTAGGCAATACAGCGCCATCTTGCGTGCCGCGGGATTAGCGCTGGTTACGAGGGCCAGCAACTCCTCGCGAATTTCCTTCGGATGCGCTCGGCCCAGCCGAACCATCAGTTCCGCCGCGGCCCAGCGCAAATCTCCGTCCGAACTTCCCAACGCCTCGCACAGAGCCGCGACCGTGTCGAGGGTTAAGGCTTCGTCGCCGACCGCTCCGAGAGCGTATGCGGCGCCGAATCGGATGCGGTGATTGGCGCTCCTGAGGCCGGGGCGAATTGCCGCGACGATCGCAGGATCGCGCCGCGCGACCGCCGCAAGCGCATCGGCCGCGCGGCGACGGACGGTCTTGCTGTCCGCGCCGAGGCATCCCGCGATCGCTGCGACGGTTTCCGCGCCCAGGCGTTGCCCGGGATTTTCAATAATTGATACGAGCGCAGCCACGCGCTCCTCGATCGCCGCCGAATGTAAAGCCGTTACCAGCCCGTGGTTGTGCGCATCGGGATTCATCGCGCCTCGACGACCAGACGCACCAGGTTGGAAAGCTCGCCGAAGCCGAGAATGAAGTTGCGATCGGCGGAGAATACCCTCGCGACCGAGTTGGACACCGCGATCAGGTCGTGAGTCTGACCTTCGAGCGCGGCCTCGAAAAGCGCGATCCCGGAAGAGTTCCCGATAAGATCGCCGCTGAGCATCAGACGCTCGATTCGATTATCAGCTGACACTCCTAGCCACGCTTCGATCTGTCCGAGTTGTGCCGTCATGCGGCTCGACCGGTTGTATTCGGCCGCGTCGGCGACCCGGCGCAACCAGTGAATTGATTGTAACGCTTTGCCGCTCTCGACCGCACGCCTGATCTCTTCGTCGGCAAGTCGGCGCTCGCGGACCTCTCCGAGGGCTTCGCCGTAGCCGCGCACGATGGCGTCCGCGACTTCGGCCAATCCAATCTCGCGTCGCAGTTCGCGCTCGAGTGTGGATGAGGTTTCGCGGCCGTGCACAACCGACGGCACCGTGCCGGCGGGATCGAGGCGATCGAGGTCGCGGCTCAGCTCCTCCATCCCACGATTCACGGCTATCGAAGCTTCGAACATGAGGGCGCCGGAATCATCGGTTTCGAAGGTGCACATCGCGACCTCGCGCCGCTCAATGGTGATCGCATCGCGTCCTGGATAGAAGCATTCAAGTCCGAGGGTGCGGAGACCCGCGAGCAGGCCCCGCGCGTAGCGGTTCAAGACTTGCTCGGGTTTCAAGTTGGCATCGCGCTTAGGCAGTAGCGCGCCCCACTGCGGCAACACCAGGGCCAGCCCCAGCCATCCGTCACCAGCACCCACCGCGCGTCCCCCCGTGAGCCGACGCATCGCGACGATCCCGTCGTGGTCGGACGCACCTCCATAGAGATGATACCGGCCGATCGACACCGCACATCCGGTCGTCGCGTAGAGGACCAGAACCGGCGCGCTGCGGCGGGCAGCCACTGCCTCGAGCAGATGAAGTTCAAGGCCAAGCACGTCCCATGGGGAGATGGCGGGCAGCACGATGGCTTCGAGGGCAGGCACGACCCGATCGTAGAAGGCGCTGGTCCGTGCGGCAAGTCGGCTTGGATCAGCGCTCTTCGCCGAACAGAAAGATGGACAATGCAATCAGCGAGAAGACGATGTTCGGAAGCCACGCGGCCCACCACGCCGACATGAGGCCCGAGCGTCCAAATGATGAGGTAATGCCGAAGGCAAGCCAGTAACCGAACCCAATCGCAATCGCCAAACCAAAGCTACGCCCGAGGCTCAGATTCCGAGGAAGGGGGTCGAGGCTCAACGCCATCCCCAGCGCGACCATGATCAGACAAGAAACCGGCGTCGCATACTTGAGATCCCGGTCGACGATGTACCCGCCGGGGTCGAGTCCTTTATGCTTCAAGCTGGCGATATACTCGTCAAGTTCCCACAGGCTGAATTCATCGGGATCGAGTCTCAGGATCGAAAAATCCGCGGGCTTAAGTGCCAGTCGGAGCCGGTCAGGGTTGGCCGCGGTTACTTTACCGTTGGGTTCCAATGAAAAATTCCTGATTCCGTGCGGCACCCATTGGTGGCCGTTCCAGTCCGCGCGGTCGGCGTAGACAATGTCTTTGACCGAGTAGTCTTCGCCGATGTGGTAAACGGTGACGCCCAGCAGTTCGGCTTTTTTCTTGTCGTACGCGTCCGCCGAGGCGAATCCGTTGCCCAGCCGAATCCAGATGCGTTTGTCGGAGAAGACGCTCTGCAGCTGCCGCTTTTTCATCTCCACGTGGTACAGGTACTTAGCCTGCCGAGTTGCGCGGGGCACCACCGTTTCGCTCAGCACGAAGTTGAACGCGGCAATCAGCAGCGCGACGAACATCACCGGAATCGCCATCTCAAGACGGCTGATCCCGAGTTGCTGACAGGCGAGCACCTCGCCCGAGCGATTGAGAATCGCAAATCCGAGCAGCACTCCGGCCAGACAGGCGACCGGAAGGATCTGCGTAACGATGAGCGGAATTTTGAGCGCAAAGTACTCGAGCCCGAGCAGCCCGAGACCGCCGTATTTGATCAGATCGTTGAACCGGTCGAACATGTCGCCGAGCAGATACGCCGCGGTGAACGCGGCCACGCAGACCATGAACGGACCAAAGAACTGGCCTGCCAGAAACCGGTCCATCACTGGGGAAAGCCGCGGGCGTAGTCTCATGCCGCCTTCCTGCTCCGCTCGTAGCGCTCTACCAGATCCCAGATGATGTCGCCCGGGCCGCGCCCCTGATTGCCCTTGTCCTGCGCGGCGCGCACGAACAGCCAGACCGCCAGCACGATGAACACCAGATCGGGAATGCTCATTGCGACAAAGGAGCTCAGCAGGCCGCGCTCGGCCAGCGTCCGTCCTACTCGCATCAGGCCGTAATAGAAAAAGAACAGTCCTACGGCGACCCCGAAACGCTCGGAATGACCCCCGCGCGCCGGTTTGAGGCCCAACGCGATTCCGATCATCGCGAACATCAAGGTCGCGAGCGGCACGGTGTATTTGGAGGCTAGCTCGGTCTCCGCTTCGTGGTCGGGTTTGCGCGCCGCGCGCGCTTTTGCAATCCGCGCCTCGAGATCGTCGTAGGAGAGTTCATCGGAGTCGCGGTCGGAGCCGAGCTCCGCTTCCCTGGGACGAAAACTCAGATCGTAGATGCGAAAACTTGTGACCCGGCTCTGATCGGTGTTGGCTTCGGTGCCGTATAGGGATCCATCGAACAGGCGCAGCGTCGTGCCGCCCTTGTCGTCGGGCAGCACCATGCCGGCTTTGCCGATGATCGTGGTTTGCTGGTGGGGATCGCGTGAATCGGAGATAAGCACGCCGTGCAGTGTGCCGTCTTCGTCGGAGATGTGATCGACGTAAATCATCACCCCGGGCAGGTCGTCATTGAAAATTTTTTCACGAAGTCCAGCCGCTGCCTTGGTGCGGGTAAGATAGTAGAGGCGATCTTCCAGGCGTTGATTTGCCCAGGGCCGCACCGTGAACGCGAACCAGCTCGAAATCGCATAGACCACCACTGCGACCGCCATCACCGGCACCGCAATCCGATACAGGCTCACGCCGCAGGCGCGCGCCGCGGTCATTTCCTGGTCGCCTGACATCCGCCCAAATCCGAGCAGTACGCCGAGCAGCACCGCCATCCCCAGCGTCAGCTCGAGAAACGCGGGAAGAATGTAGCCGATGAGGCCAAGTACCTCGCCGAGCGTGACTCCGTGGTTCACGACCATCTCGGTGAGCTTGACCAGGCGCCCGGTCACGAGCGCGAACGTCAGCAGCCCGACTCCCATCAGGAACGGGGCGAGGACTTCCCAGGCGACGTAGCGATCCAGGATCGTAACTTTGGGGACAGAAAGCCTCAACGAAAGTTCACACGGAAGAAAAGTCGACCCAATGATTTTAAGCCTTGCGCGGGTTTTCTCAACACCCTGATAGAATTGCGAGGCGATGAAAAGGTTCCGCGAACGCCATCGTCCTTCGCAGCGCGAGGAGCCGCGCGGAGAACCAGGGCGCGCCGGTCCAAACGTGGTGTTTGGAGCCGGGCCGGTTAGTGAGCTGGTTTTGGCCGCGCCCCATTCGATCGAGACGCTTCACGTCCGGGCGGGGGATGAGCGCCGGTTCAGCGACGCAGCGGATCGCGTCCGCGCCGCCGGAGGCCGCGTCGTGATCGCGCGCGAGGGCGACCTCGAGCGCCTCGTCGACCGCGATGGTCGTCATCAGGGCGTCGCCGCAATCGTGCGCGAGTATCACTACGCGGACCTGGAAGACATCGTCCGCGATACGCCCGATCCGATCTTGCTCGTCGATGGAGTCACCGACCCGCGCAATCTCGGCGCGCTGCTGCGATCCGCTGACGGTGCAGGAATCGGTGCGGTGGTACTGGCGCGAGATCGCACGGTGGGGGTCACCCCGGCTGCAGTGAAATCATCGGCGGGGGCGTGGGTGCATTTGAGAATCGCGCGCTGCGGCAATGTCGCGCGCACTCTGCAGATGCTTAAGCAAGCCGGCTACTGGATTGTCGCGCTCGCGCCGGGCGGTGAAATCTCGGTTTACGCCCTGGACACCGCGCGCAAGCTGGTTATCGTGGTCGGGTCAGAAGGCGAAGGTATCCGCCCAATCGTGCGGAAGGCCGCCGACTTTGTCGTGTCGATTCCAATGCGCGGCAAAGTGGCGTCGCTGAACGTGGCGGTCGCTGCGGCGGTTGCGCTGTACGAGGTCGTTCGCCGCCGCGAGCGAGCCGACTAGGCTGAGTTCAAAGCTTCACGCCTCTGCAACTATACCGATCGGCTCTGCTGGTTGGCTTCGGTTGGGCACCTCAGGGGCTGGCTGTCTCGGACGACTGCTCGCTGATTGCGACCCCGCCGCCCTGCCCCGCGTCGATGTATCCCCGAAACATCGCTTGTGCGTTCATTGCCGGTCGATACTCGCCTATAGATCGCGACCCGTGCGGGTCGTCATTCCATACCGCGTGCGGGATACCCGGCGCGATGGTCATCTTCTCGCCGCGTCGCAACGCATGTTCGACTCCTGCCACCCGGCATCGCAGCGTGCCCTCGATTACTTCCACACGCTCTTCCTGCTCGGTGTGGATGTGGTCGCGCGGAGCGGGCGTCACCGCCCGTGCGATGTATTCTAAACGAAACAGCGCACCGGACGATTCCTCTGCGGACACGAGCACGATGACGCGATCGCGTGGTACCCGACGCTCTTGAAGCTTATCCGCCATGAACCTCCTCCTTCCGCTAAGGCGCAGTCGCTGAATGCTGCGGACGAATTTAGCATTTGAGTTGTACGGACGCGCGCGACCTTGCTGACAGTGCCATGTCAGCAGGGAGCGTTTGGAGGATTCGCCTTGGTAGCCTCCTGACAGCCGGCGTCAGGATTGGGTCACGATTTGCGCAACAGTTGGCGAAAGAGGTCTTCTGCCGACTTGCCCGGCTCGAGCGGAAACGATTCGTCGAGGAACTCGATCTCGTCCATGCGATCGGCGCGGAAGAACCGGAAATCGCCGCGAAGTTCGCACCACGAACCTGCCATCCAGAGTGGCGGATAAAACCACAGGGTGAGGGGGCGCACCGTACGCCTGGTCTCGGCGCCCTTTTCGTCATGGTAGCAGAACCGAATTTTTTGGCGGGCGCGAATGGCGCCGCGCAGACGGCGCAAATCGAACTTGAGAGCCACGCGGCGAACGTCCTTGGGCGCCCACAAGGATCGGTCGTCGACCATCCGTCGCAAGTTTCCGGGTATTACGGTTTCGATCTTTGCCAGCGCCGCATCCGCGGCATCGCCCATTTCATTGTCGCTCCAGTTCTGCACCATGCGAATTCCGAACAGGAGCGCCTCGAGTTCGTTCTCGCTGAACATCAGCGGAGGCAGGTCGTAGCCCCGGCGCAGCGAGTAGCCGATGCCGGCGGCGCCCTCTATCGGTACTTTGCTGGCCACCAGGTCGTGGATGTCACGGTAGATGGTCCGTTCGGTGACGCGGAGCTGCTCGGCTAGAGCGTGGGCCGTGACAATGCGATTCCTTCTCAGGCGCTGGATGATCTCGAACAGTCGGTCGGTGCGGCGCATTTGCGGAACCCTTGAGCGAGCCTCCCTAGATCTCAGTGAGAGTTCAAACCTCCAAGTGGTCTTGACCCAGGATTTACTGGAAACAGAGTTCTATTTGTTGCCGTCTTCAGTCCGGAAAATGCCCTGAAAGGGTCGGATTCGGCTCGTCCTTGACTATGTGGTATCATCCGAATACCGTTTTTTCTTTAACGCTGTTTGCCGATGTAGCTCAAAGGTAGAGCAACTGATTTGTAATCAGTAGGTTGCCAGTTCAATTCTGGCCATCGGCTTAGGTCAGTAAGGTGGTGGCTTTGCGGAGAGGTTCCCGAGTGGCCAAAGGGAGCAGACTGTAAATCTGCCGGCTTATGCCTTCGGAGGTTCGAATCCTCCCCTCTCCACCAACATACAGGTGGCAGGAGAGCGGGAATAGCTCAGTTGGTAGAGCGCGAGCCTTCCAAGCTCGGGGTCGCGGGTTCGAGTCCCGTTTCCCGCTCCAATCCAAACCTCATCCGGCCAAACCTTTTTGGATGGAGGTTTGCCCATGTAGCTCAGTCGGTAGAGCACTTCCTTGGTAAGGAAGAGGTCGCGGGTTCGATTCCCGCCGTGGGCTTTGAAACGAGCGCAAGCGCGCATCAATCGGGGGCGCGAGGGAAGATAGAAAACAGTCATGGCAGCAATCAGGGAATTGATCGGATTAGCGTGCGACGGCTGCAAGCGGCGCAACTATATGACCACCCGGAACAAGAAGAAGCAGACTGAGAAGTTCCAGATCAAGAAGTTCTGTCCGAGTTGTCGCAGCCACACGCTGCACAAAGAGACCAAGGTTAGCTAGGCGGCAGGGTGACACCGCCGAAACGCGCGAGGGTCAGTAGCTCTAATTGGCAGAGCATCGGACTCCAAATCCGGGGGTTGCAGGTTCGAATCCTGCCTGACCCGCCATCACGGTTCCCTTGTACGGGAAGTAGAAAATGGATAAATTAAAAAGTTACCTCAATCAGGGCGTAAGTTTTGTTCAAGAAGCCTGGATCGAGCTTTCGAAGGTTCATTATCCCTCGCCCAAGGAGACCATCCAGGCGACGATTGTCGTTGTGGCTCTTTCGTTCGTGATGGCGCTGTGGCTGGGGCTGATTGACTTGGGCGCGACTCGTATTGTTCGGGCACTGCTTAGCTGAACGACGTAATGGAAGTTTTTTGACGACTAATACGGCCCGCAGCTGCCGCACCGGCTCGTGATCGAGCCTTCCGATGACGCAACCGCAAGAAGATAGCCGCAAACCCGACGAGAGCCCTAAAACGGAAGGGATGAAGTGGTACGTGGTCCACACGTACTCGGGCTATGAGCACAAGGCCAAGGCCGCGCTCGAGGAGCGGGTCCGCTCGCTCCACATGGATGCGAAGATCGGCAAGGTGCTGGTGCCGGTCGAACGCGTGCAGGAACTCGGCAAGGGCGGCCAGCGAAAGATCGCGTCGCGGAAATTCTTCCCGGGCTACATCTTCGTCAACATGGTTCTCGACGACGAAACCTGGCACGTTATCAAGAACACACCCAAGATAACCGGTTTCGTCGGACACTCCACCAATCCTCCCGAGGTGCCCGAGTCCGAAGTTTTCGGGATCGAGCAGCAGATGGAGGAGGGAGCGCTGCGGCCCAAGCCCAAGGTGCTGTTCGAGGTGGGTGAAGCAATCAAGGTCGTCGATGGGCCGTTCCAGGACTTCAACGGCACCGTCGAAGAGGTCAAGCCCGAGAAGGGCAAGGTGCGCGTGCTCATTTCAATTTTCGGGCGCGCCACTCCCGTCGAACTTGACTTTGTACAGGTGGAGAAATCGTGACCTGGTGTTCGCTCCCCTCAGTCATGGCGGAGCTCCCGTGAATGAGTCTGGAAAATGGCTAAGAAAGTAGTCGGTCAGATCAAACTGCAGATACCGGCTGGTGCCGCGAATCCATCGCCCCCGGTGGGTCCGGCATTAGGCCAGCGCGGCGTCAACATTATGGAGTTTTGCAAGGCGTTCAACGCGCAGACGCAAAACATGCAGGGCCTGGTTATACCGGTGATCGTTACGGTCTACGCGGACCGCTCCTTCACCTTCGTGACCAAGAGTCCGCCGGCTTCGGTGCTGTTGCTCAAGGCGGCAGGCATCGAAAAGGGCAGCGCGACCCCCAACAAGAACAAGGTGGGCAAGGTCACCCGCGCGCAAGTTGAGGAAATCGCCAGGACCAAGATCAAGGATCTCACGGCCGCGGACCTCGCCGCCGCGGTCAACACTGTGGCGGGGACCGCACGCTCGATGGGAATCGAAATTCAGGAATAGAGGACTACGCGCGATGGCAGGCAAGAAATATCGCGAAGCCATAAAGAAGATTGATAGGGAAAAGCGCTATCCGCTCGAAGAGGCGGTCAAGCTGGTGATCGACAACAAGCTCGCCAAATTCGATGAGACGGTCGAAGTGGCGGTGCGGCTCGGGGTGGATCCCCGCCAGGCAGATCAGAACGTCCGCGGCACCGTGGTACTTCCGCACGGAACCGGTAAGACCGAACGGGTTCTAGTTATCGCGAAGGGCGAGAAAGAGCGCGAAGCCACTGAAGCCGGAGCGGATTTCGTCGGTGGCGACGAAATCATCAAGAAAATCCAGGAGGAGAGCTGGCTTGATTTCGATCGCGTGATCGCGACGCCGGACATGATGGGACAGGTCGGAAGGATCGGCAAAATTCTGGGTCCGCGCGGGCTGATGCCCAACCCCAAAGTCGGCACCGTCACGTTCGATGTCGCCAAGGCGGTCAGCGAGGTCAAGGCCGGTAAAGTCGACTACCGGGTCGACAAGGCCGGTGTGGTCCACGCGCGCATCGGCAAGCTCAGCTTCGGGGAACAGAAGCTGCTGGACAATGCGCACACCCTGCTCTCCGCGATCCTTCGCGCCAAGCCCGCCAGCGCCAAGGGCAACTACATCAAGAGCGTGGCCTTGTCTTCCACGATGGGACCGGGAGTTCGGATTGACACCGCGTCGGCGGCCAAGACCGCGGCAGCTGC
This sequence comes from Candidatus Binataceae bacterium, assembly GCA_036495685.1. Taxonomy (NCBI): domain Bacteria; phylum Candidatus Binatota; class Binatia (SeqCode); order Binatales (SeqCode); family Binataceae (SeqCode); species Binataceae bacterium (SeqCode). The sequence goes on from DASXMJ010000241.1 coordinate 25,752, forward strand.
GGCCTGACCCGCGCGAGGATTCGGTAAATGAAGAAGGAAGAGAAAACCGCACTGGTAGACGATCTGAGGGCGCGCCTGGGCCGTGCCAGCCTGGCGCTCGTCTCTGAGTACAAGGGGATGAGCGCGGGTCAAACCGCCGACCTGCGCCGCAAATTGCGCGCGGCACGCGGCGAAATGCGGGTGGCGAAGAACACGCTGGTGCGCCGGGCGATCGAAGGTACCGACTACGCCGGGCTCGGTGAAAAGCTGGGTGGTCCCGTGGGCTTGATTCTCAGCTTCGAGGACCCCGTCGAAATTGCCAAGACGGTGGTCGGATTCAGGGACCTCGGCGACAAGTTCAAACTTCGCGGGGGGGTGCTCGGCGGAAAACCGATGACTCCCGAGGAAGTCCAGGCGCTCGCGACCCTGCCGCCCAAGGAAGTCGTGATGGCGCAGTTGCTCGGGCTGCTGCAGGCCCCCGCAACCAGATTGGTGCGATTACTCAACGAGCCGGGTTCGATGCTGGCTCGGGCGATCGATGCGATTGGGAAGAAAAATGAAGAAGGAGCCGCGCCTGCTGCAGAAGCGCCGGCCGAGGCTCCTCCTTCAGCTGGATAAATAGCAAACGAAATTGCTGCATGCGGGGCGCTCCCACACTTAGTCCCAGGCAGCGACGATTAAGGAGAGACCTACCATGTCAGAAGCACAGCTCAGCCGCGATCAGGTGAAGGATTACCTGAAAAATCTTTCCCTTATGGATGCGGCTGCCCTGGTGAAAGAACTCGAAGAGGAACTCGGCGTCTCTGCCGCCGCTCCGGTAGCGATAGCCGCCGCGGGTCCCGCTGCGGGCGCAGGGGCGGCCGGGGCTGCGCCGGCGGTCGAGAAGGATGAGTTCGCGGTGGTGCTGAAGGCCGCCGGTGACAAGAAGATCCAGGTAATCAAGGTGGTACGCGAGATCACTGGACTTGGCCTCAAGGAGGCGAAGGACCTGGTCGATGGCGCCCCCAAGCCGGTGAAAGAAGGCGTGAACAAGGCGGAGGCCGAGGATCTCAAGAAGAAACTGGAAGATGCGGGCGGCTCGGTGGAGCTCACATAGGAGCACCAGGCTTTTTGCGACACGACTACCGGTCGACAAACTTCGCGCCGCGCGACTTCCTGACTACGCTGGCGGTGCGGGTTTCGGGCGGCTTTTTCGGCGATGCCGTGGGCGCGGGGGGTACTCCTGCGTCTGCGGCTTTAGCGCTTCGCGTGCTCGGATTCAAAAGCGCGCGTAAGCCGGAGTTAAGTTAAAATGGCTCTTTCCCAGGTAACGAGCAATCTTCGCGTGCGCCGTTCGTTCGGCAAGATCAAGAAGATCATCGACATCCCGAACCTGATAGAGATTCAGAAGCGCTCCTACGATGAGTTCCTGCAACACGGCGTCTCCTCGGACGAGCGCCAGGAAGTCGGTTTGCAGGCAGTCTTCAAGTCGGTTTTTCCGATCAAGGACTTTAACGAAACCGCGTCGCTCGAGTTCGTCAGCTACGAACTCGGTGAACCCAAGTACGATGTCGAGGAGTGCCATCAGCGCGGGATGACCTATGCCGCGCCCATCAAGGTCAAGATTCAGCTCGTTATCTGGGATGTCGAGCAGGGTCGCCGCTCGATCAAGAACGTCAAAGAGCAGGAGGTCTACTTCGGCGAAATCCCTTTGATGACGCCCAACGGAACCTTCATGGTCAACGGGACCGAGCGGGTAATCGTCTCCCAACTCCATCGCTCACCCGGCGTGTTCTTCGAGCATGACAAGGGCCGCACCCATTCGAGCGGCAAGCTGCTCTACTCGGCGCGCATCATTCCCTACCGCGGCAGCTGGATCGATTTCGAATTCGATCCGCGCGACGTGCTGTACGTGCGAATCGACCGGCGCCGCAAGTTTCCGGCCACGGTGCTGCTGCGCGCGCTGGGGATGACAACCGAGGATCTGCTCAACTACTTCTACAAGAAAGACGTCATCATCCTGGAGGCCACCCGATACGCCAAGCAATTCGTTGCCGATCAGATTATCGGGCTGCGGGTAAGTCGCGATGTGAAGGAGCCGAAGTCGGGCGAGGTGCTCGCGCGCGAAGGTCGCAAGTTCAACAAAGCGATCGTCCGCGCCATGGAAGCTGCCAGAATTTCCGAGGTACCGGTCGCGCCCGAGGAAGTGATGGGCCGCGTGTCCGCGCACGATATCGCGAATCCCCAAACCGGTGAAGTCATCGTGCAGTGCAACGAGGAACTCACCGAGGAGTTAGTCGAGAAACTTAAGACCGCGGGCATCAAGAAGCTCGAGGTGCTGTTCACCGAGGAGCAGCCGGGGGGCGGGCCGCTGCGTCTCACCCTGGCGCAGGACAAGCTCGGCTCGCCGCAGGAAGCGATTGTCGAAATCTATCGGCGCTTGCGGCCCGGCGATCCGCCGACCGTTGAGACCGCGACCACCTTCTTCAACAACCTGTTCTTCAATCCCGAGCGCTACGACCTGTCGCGGGTCGGCCGCCTCAAGCTCAACCACAAGCTCAAACTCGATGTGCCTCTGGAACAGGGCACCCTGCGCCGCGAAGACATCCTCGAAGTGGTCCGCTACCTGGTCGAGCTAAAGAACGGCAACGGCCAGATCGACGATATCGATCACCTCGGCAACCGGCGCGTACGCGCGGTGGGCGAGCTGGTCGAAAACCAGTTCCGCATCGGCCTGGTGCGTATGGAGCGGGCCATCAAGGAACGGATGAGCCTGCAGGATATCGAAACCCTGATGCCGCAGGAGCTGGTCAACTATAAGCCGGCCAGCGCGGTCATCAAGGAGTTCTTCGGCTCTTCGCAGCTCTCGCAGTTCATGGATCAGACTAATCCGCTATCGGAAATCGCGCACAAGCGCCGTCTCTCGGCGCTGGGCCCTGGCGGCCTGACCCGGGAGCGCGCCGGCTTCGAGGTGCGCGATGTCCATCCGACGCACTACGGTCGAGTGTGCCCTATCGAAACCCCGGAAGGTCCGAATATCGGACTGATCGCGGCGCTCTCGACCTACGCGAGGGTGAACGACTTCGGCTTTATCGAGACCCCCTATCGCGAAGTCGAAAACAGTCGCGTCACCGACCGTATCGTGTACCTCTCGGCGCTCGATGAAGAGGAAAAGACCATCGCGCAGGCGAACGTGGCCATCGATGCGCACGGCAAGTTCACCGCCGAGTTCGTGTCCGCGCGAATTGGCGGCGAGTTCAGCACCGTGCGCGCGGAAGATGTGCAGTACATGGACGTATCGCCCAACCAGCTGGTGTCGGTGGCGGCGTCGCTGATTCCATTTCTTGAAAACGACGACGCCAACCGCGCGCTGATGGGGTCGAACATGCAGCGCCAGGCGGTGCCGCTACTTAAGACCGACGCGCCGCTGGTCGGCACCGGTCTGGAGAAGACGGTCGGGCGCGACTCCGGCGTCACCGTAATCGCGCGTCGCGACGGAACCGTCGAGAGCGTAGATGCGGAACGAATTGTGGTGCGTGCCGAAAAGCAGGCCAAGGATGCGCATGATCCCGGTGTCGACATCTACAACCTCATCAAGTACCAGCGTTCCAACCAGAACACCTGCATCAACCAGCGCCCCATCGTGGTGAAGGGCGAGAAGGTCAGGACCGGCGACGTGCTGGCGGACGGTCCTTCAACTGACATGGGCGAACTGGCGCTCGGCCGCAACGTGCTGGTCGCGTTCATGCCGTGGGGCGGTTACAACTTCGAAGACTCGATCCTCATTTCCGAGCGCGTGGTCAAGGAAGACCTGTTTACTTCGGTCCATATTGAAGAGTTCGAATGCATCGCGCGCGACACCAAGCTCGGTCCCGAGGAAATCACCCGCGACATCCCCAACGTCGGCGAGGAAGCTCTCAAGGACCTCGATACCAGCGGCATCATCCGCATCGGGGCGGAAGTGCGGTCGACCGATATTCTGGTCGGCAAGATCACGCCCAAGGGCGAGACCCAACTTTCCCCGGAAGAAAAACTGCTGCGCGCGATCTTTGGCGAAAAGGCGGGCGAGGTGCGCGACACCAGCTTGCGCGTCCCCCCGGGGGTGGTCGGTACGGTGATCGACGCGCGCGTGTTCTCGCGCCGCGGAGTCGCCAAGGACGATCGCACTCAGGAAATCGAGACGCTGGAAGCCGAGCGCTTCAAGCAGGATGAGGCCGAGGAAATCCGCATCATCCGGCAGGAGACCATGCGCAAGCTGCGGCGCGCGCTGGTCGGCAAAAAGCTCGCCGCGCGGGTGCTGTCCGACGATCCGGAGAATCGACATCAGCTGCTGGCCAAGGGCGATACTCTCGAAGCCGAGCAGCTCGAGGAGCTGCAGCCCGCGCTGTGGAGCCAACTGCGGGTCGAAAACGAGAGCGCGCAGGCCGAGGCCGCGCAGGCGATCGCGGCGATGAACTCCAACGTCGAGACCGTGCAGCAGCACTATGGTACCAAGGTCGAACGCCTCAAGGCCGGAGACGAACTGGCGCCCGGCGTGATCAAGATGATTAAGGTGTTCGTGGCCATCAAACATCGCCTTCAGGTCGGCGACAAGATGGCGGGGCGGCACGGCAACAAGGGCGTGCTCTCACGAATCCTGCCCGAGGAAGACATGCCGCGGATGGCCGACGGGACCCCGGTCGATATCGTGCTCAATCCGCTCGGCGTCCCCTCGCGCATGAATGTCGGGCAGATTCTGGAAACCCACCTGGGATGGGCCGCGCGCGAGCTTGGCCGGCGCATCGAACAGGACCTGCGCAACAACGCGACGGTGGCGCACCTCAAACGCCATATCAAGGAAGCGTACCCGGATCGCGAAAGCCACGAGTTCATCGACGGCTTGAGCGACGGCGACATCTACCGCTTCGCCGCCAAAGCGGCCGCGGGAGTACATACCGCCTCGCCGGTTTTTGATGGCGCGCGCGAGGACGAAATTTTCCAAATGCTCGCGCGTGCGGGGTTGCCCGAGCAGGGACAATGCACGCTTTACGACGGACGCACCGGCGTACCGTTCGAGCAGCCGGTGACCGTGGGCGTCATGTATATGATGAAGCTGCATCATCTGGTCGAGGAAAAAATTCACGCCCGCTCGACCGGTCCCTACAGCCTCGTCACCCAGCAACCGCTGGGCGGCAAGGCTCAGTTCGGCGGACAGCGACTCGGAGAAATGGAGGTGTGGGCGCTCAAGGCCTACGGCGCCGCCTTCACGCTCCAGGAGATGCTGACCGTCAAGTCGGATGACGTGGCGGGGCGGACCCGGATGTATGAGGCAATCGTGAAGGGCGAGAACACGCTCGAGCCGGGGCTGCCGGAATCGTTCAACGTTATGGTCAAGGAGCTCCAGTCGTTGTGTCTCAACATGGAGCTGCTGGAAGAATCGGAGCGCGCCTAGGGCGCGAAGGCAACGGAGGCAGAGGGATGGAAGATCTCTTTGGTATTTTCGAGAAACCCAAGAATCCGCTTGCGTTCAACTCGATCCGAATATCGATCGCGTCGCCCGAAATGATCCGGTCGTGGTCACACGGCGAAGTCAAAAAACCTGAGACCATCAACTACCGGACCTTCAAGCCGGAGCGCGACGGGCTGTTCTGCGCCAAAATTTTCGGTCCCACCAAGGACTACGAATGCAACTGCGGCAAGTACAAGCGGATGCGCCACCGCGGCGTGGTCTGCGAAAAGTGCGGGGTCGAAGTAATTCAATCCAAGGTGCGGCGCGAGCGCATGGGGCACATCGATCTGGCCGCACCGGTCGCCCACATCTGGTTTCTGCGCTCGCTGCCCTCGCGGATCGGGACCCTGCTCGACATGACGCTCAAGGAACTCGAGAAGGTGCTGTACTTCGAGTGCTACGTGGTCACCGATCCTGGCGAGACCCCGCTACAGGTGAAGGAATTGCTCACCGAGCGCAAGTACCGCGAGGCGCGCGAGCAGTACGGCGACAGCTTCAAGGCGGACATGGGCGCAGAATCGATCCGCTCGCTGCTCTCCAAGCTCGAACTCGACAAACTCGCCGAGGAGCTCCGCGCCGAGATGAAGGCGACCAACTCGGAGGCGCGCCGCAAGAAGGTCGCCAAACGCCTGAAGGTCGTCAACGCATTCCGCGACTCCGGCAACCGGCCCGAGTGGATGATCCTGACCATTCTGCCGGTGATCCCGCCCGACCTGCGCCCGCTGGTGCCGCTGGACGGCGGCAGGTTCGCGACTTCGGATCTGAACGATCTCTACCGGCGGGTGATCAACCGCAACAATCGGTTGAAGCGCCTGATCGAGCTCAACGCTCCCGACATCATCATCCGCAATGAAAAGCGGATGTTGCAGGAAGCGGTCGACGCGCTGTTCGACAACGGGCGGCGCGGGCGCGCGATCACCGGCCCGTCGAAGCGGCCGCTCAAGTCACTGTCCGACATGCTCAAGGGCAAGTCGGGGCGGTTCCGGCAGAATCTGCTCGGCAAGCGCGTCGATTACTCGGGCCGTTCGGTTATCGTGGTCGGCCCCGAGCTGCGCCTCCATCAGTGCGGACTGCCCAAAAAGATGGCGCTCGAGCTGTTCAAACCGTTTATCTACAACAAGCTCGAAGAGAAGGGCTACGTTACGACCATCAAAAGCGCCAAGAAGATGGTCGAAAAAGAAGGCAAGGATGTCTGGGACATCCTCGACGAGGTGATCCGCGAGCACCCCGTGCTCCTCAACCGAGCGCCGACCCTGCATCGACTGGGCATCCAGGCTTTCGAGCCGGTACTTATCGAGGGCAAGGCCATTCAGCTGCATCCGCTCGTGTGCGTCGCGTACAACGCCGACTTCGATGGCGACCAGATGGCGGTCCATGTGCCACTGTCAATCGAGGCGCAGGTCGAGTCGCGCGCACTCATGATGTCGACCAACAACATCCTGTCGCCGGCTTCCGGCCGTCCGATCATCGTGCCGACCCAGGACATGGTGCTGGGACTCTACTACATGACCCGCGAGCGCCCGCTGGCGCACGGCGAAGGCAAGTTCTTCGCGAACCCGGACGAAGTTCGCATCGCGTATGACCACGGCGAGATCGATCTGCATGCCCGTATTACGGTGCGGATGAAGGTGGTTGCCGGGGATACGCCGCCGGAGACCAATGGCCGCCCGGCCAAAGGCAAGAAAGCGCCTGCGCAGCCGCAACTCCCGGTTTCCGAGCGGGTCGAGACCACGGTCGGCCGCGTCCTGATTTATGAGATCGTACCGCCCGAGGTTCCGTTTGCAGAGGTCAACAAGACTCTCAAGAAAAAGGAACTCGGCAACCTGATCGACGTGGTCTATCGTCGCGCCGGCGACAAGGCAACCGTCATCTTCGCCGACAAGCTCAAGGATGTGGGCTTCGAGTTCGCAACCCGCGCGGGAATTTCCATCTCGATCAAGGACATGGTCATCCCGGCCAAGAAGGCGCAGCTGCTCGGGGACGCGCAGAAACAGGTCAGCGATATCCAAAAGCAGTACAACAACGGGGTCATCACCGACGGCGAGCGTTACAACAAGGTCGTCGACATCTGGGCCGAGGTCCAGGATGAAATCGGCGGCGCCGTCATCAAGGGCCTGTCTACCGAAGTGTACGGCAAGGACAAGGACGGCAAAGAGATCTCCGGACCCTCCTTCAACCCGATCTTCATCATGGCCGATTCGGGGGCGCGCGGCTCGGAGCAGCAGATTCGCCAGCTCGCCGGTCTGCGCGGACTGATGGCCAAGCCTTCGGGTGAAATAATCGAGACCCCGATTACCGCCAACTTTCGCGAAGGTCTGACCGTCGGCGAGTATTTCACCTCGACCCACGGCGCGCGCAAGGGTCTGGCGGACACCGCGCTCAAGACCGCCAACTCCGGTTACCTCACCCGGCGGCTGGTCGACGTGGCGCAGGACTCGATCATCACGGAGGAAGACTGCGGCACGCTCGATGGCATCGAGATCACACCGCTGGTGGAAGGCGGTGAAATCATCGAGGCACTCGGTGACCGGGTGCTGGGACGGGTCGCGCTGGAGGATGTCCACGACCCCTTCACCAACGAAGTGGTGGTCCGCGCCAACGAGATGATCGATGAGGATAGCGTCAAGCAAATCGAGGATGCGAGTATCGAGCGAATCAAGATTCGCTCGGTGCTGACCTGCCAGTCGCGCCGCGGCGTGTGCGTGCGCTGCTACGGCCGCGACCTGGGGCGCGGGCACCTGGTCGATCTCGGCGAGGCGATCGGAATCATCGCCGCCCAATCGATCGGGGAGCCGGGCACCCAGCTCACCATGCGCACCTTCCATATCGGCGGCACGGCGAGCCGGCGCGCCGAGCAGACAACCCTCGAGGCGCGCAACGAAGGCGTGGTCCGGTTGCACAACGTGAACACCGTGCCGGGCCGCGATGGCACGTTGATCGTGATGACCCGACACGGCGAAGTGGTAATCGCCGCGCAGGTCAAGGGCGAAGACGGTCACATTCGCGAGCGCGAACGCGAGCGTTATCCCCTGGTGTACGGCGCCAAGCTGCGCAAGGGCGAGGGCGATCACGTCAAGACCGCCGAGCTGATCGCCGAGTGGGATCCGTACACCACGCCGATCATCACCGAAGTCGACGGAGTCGTGAAGTTCGGCGACATCCTCGAGGGCAAGACCATGGAGGAGCGGGTCGACGAGCGAACCGGCGCGCGCTCCAACGTTATCGTCGAGTTCAAGGATCTCGACGTACGCCCTCGCATATCGATCAAGGAAGGCAGTGGCAAGACCGTCAAGATTCCCAACAGCAACCTGTACGCGCGTTACTTCCTGCCGGTCGGCGCCTACATCAATGTGACCGAAGGCATCGAGGTCAGAGCGGGCGACGTGATCGCCAAGATTCCGCGTGAATCCGCCAAGACCAAGGACATCACCGGCGGTCTGCCGCGGGTCGCCGAGCTGTTCGAGGCACGCAAGCCCAAGGAGTTCGCGGTCATTTCGGAAATCGACGGGCAGGTGTCGTTCGGCAAGGACACCAAGGGCAAGCGCAAGCTCGTCGTCACGCCGGAAGTGGGCGAGCCGCGCGAGTACCTGATCCCGAAGGGCAAGCACATCGGCGTGCACGAGGGCGACATGATCAAGGCGGGCGAGCCGTTGATGGAAGGCTCCTCCAACCCGCACGACATTTTGACGATTCTCGGCGAGAAGGCGCTGGCCAAGTACCTGGTGGACGAAATCCAAGAAATCTACCGGTTGCAGGGCGTGCGCATCAACGACAAGCACATCGAGGCGATCGTTCGCCAGATGCTGCGGCGGGTCCGAATCAAGGAGGTCGGGGACACCGATTTTCTGGTTGGCGACCAGATCGAGAAATGGCGCTTCGACGAGGAGAACACCCGAGTGCTCGAGAAGGGCGGCGAGCCCGCAATCGCGGAGCCGCTGTTGCTCGGGATCACCAAGGCCTCGCTATCGACTGAAAGCTTCATCTCGGCCGCTTCGTTCCAGGAGACCACCCGAGTCCTCACCGAGGCGGCGATCAACGGCAAGGTCGACCGGCTCATCGGGCTCAAGGAAAACGTCATCATGGGCCGGCTCATTCCGGCCGGGACCGGGCTTCCCTCCTACAACCGCATGGAAGTCAAAGTGGAGGGGGGCGGCGAGACCGAAGAGCTGGCCAAAACCGACTTGGAGGGAGCCGCCGCTCCGGCCGGAGATTGACACGCGTGTTGGGCGCGCGTACATAATTGTATTTCCCCCAAGGGCATATCCGCCCTTGGGGGGTTTGTTTGAACACCGCGTTTCCTGCCTGACGCAAACCCGGGAAAAACTGCGGGCGCAGCGTGCTGCGTAAGTTTTCCGGGTGACGGCGCAGGGCAGACGAGCGCGGTGTTGATGGATGGAAGAGAGTAACCAACGGAGCTGACCTTGCCCTCGATCAACCAGCTGATCCGCCAGGCGCGCATCAAGAAGCGTTTCAAGATCAAAGCGCGTGCGCTCCAGGGCTCGCCGCAAAAACGCGGCGTGTGTACCCAGGTGAAGACCACTACGCCCAAGAAACCGAACTCCGCGCTGCGTAAGGTTGCGCGCGTGCGTCTTTCCAACGGAATCGAGGTCAACACCTACATTCCGGGCGTTGGCCACAACCTTCAGGAGCACTCCGTGGTGCTGATTCGGGGCGGCCGCGTGCGCGACCTTCCCGGAGTTCGCTACCACGTTATTCGCGGAACCCTAGATTCGATCGGGGTACAGGAACGACGCAAGAGCCGCTCCAAGTACGGATCGAAAAAGCCGAAGTAACGATTATGTCGCGCAAGGGACAAGCACGGGTCCGCGAAGTCACGCCCGATCCTAAATTCCACGATCACACGATCGCCAAGTTTGTGAACGTGGTGATGGAGCGCGGCAAGAAGTCGATCGCCGAGGGTATTCTTTACGGAGCTCTCGACCTGGTCGCCAATCGCGCCAAGGAAGACGGGCTCGCGGTCTTCAAGAAAGCCCTCGACAACGTGCGACCTTCCGTGGAAGTGCGCTCCCGCCGCGTGGGCGGGGCCAACTACCAGGTGCCGGTCGAAGTGCGGCCGGTGCGGCGCAACTCCCTGGCGATGCGCTGGCTGGTGACGGCGGCGCGGGCGCGGGGCGAGAAGTCGATGGAAGAGCGCCTGGCTGCGGAAATCCAGGAAGCTGCCGCGAATCGCGGTGGCGCGGTCAAAAAACGCGAAGACACTCACCGGATGGCGGATGCCAACCGGGCATTCGCACACTACCGCTGGTAAGCAACGAGTTTTGTGTAAATGGCTCGTACCACACCAATAGAACAGGTGCGCAATATCGGCATCATGGCGCACATCGATGCCGGTAAGACGACCACCACCGAGCGGGTGCTGTTTTACACCGGCATCAACTACAAGATCGGCGAGGTGCACGAGGGCACCGCGACGATGGACTGGATGGTGCAGGAGCAGGAGCGCGGCATCACGATCACCTCGGCGGCCACCACCTGCTTTTGGCGCGATTGCCGGATCAACATCATCGATACCCCTGGTCACGTCGATTTCACCATCGAAGTAGAGCGCTCACTGCGGGTCCTGGATGGCGCGGTGGCGGTGTTCTGCGCGGTCGGTGGCGTCGAGCCACAATCCGAGACCGTGTGGCGGCAAGCCGACAAATACCGCGTTCCGCGCATCGCGTTCATCAACAAGATGGACCGCGTGGGAGCCGAGTTCGAGCGCGTTCTCGAAGAGATGCGCGAGAAGCTCAAGGCGACCCCGCTTTTGCTGCAACTCCCGGTCGGCGCGGAAGACAAGTTCACCGGCGTGGTCGATCTTATTGATCAGAAAGCCCTCATCTGGGACGAAGACCGGCTCGGTGCCAACTACCGGGTCGAGGAAATTCCCGCGGCACTCAAGGAACAGGCCGCCGGTTATCGCGACAAGCTCATCGAGATACTGGCGGACCATGACGAGCACCTGATGGAGCTGTACCTGGAAGGCAAGACCCCCGAGCCGGACAAGATCCGCGCGGCGATTCGTGCCGCGACCTTGAAGATGGCGATTACCCCGGTGCTGCTCGGTTCCGCGTTTCGCAACAAGGGGGTGCAGCCGATGCTCGACGCGGTAGTCGACTACCTGCCTTCCCCCGCCGATCTACCGCCGGTCAAGGGGACGGTGGACGGTAAAGAAGAAGAGCGACCGCCCCAGGACAAGGCGCCGTTTAGCGCGCTTGCCTTCAAGATAATGACCGACCAGTTCATCGGCACGCTCACGTTTATCCGCGTGTACTCGGGCAAGCTCGAAAGCGGCGCCTCGGTGCTGAACTCCACCCGCGGCCGCCGCGAAAGAATCGGGCGATTGGTCAAGATGCACGCGAACAAGCGCGAGGAGATCTCCGAGGTCTATGCCGGCGACATCTGTGCGGTGGGTCTGCGTGACACCAACACCGGCGACACGCTCTGCGATCCGGCCCATCCGATCGTGCTCGAATCGATCGAGTTTCCGGAACCGGTCATCCAGATCGCGATCGAACCAAAGACCAAGGCGGACCAGGAGAAGCTCTCGGAAGCGCTCCAGAAACTAGCCAAGGAAGATCCGTCGTTCCGCGTCAGCGTTAACAAGGAAACCGCCCAGACGCTGATCGCCGGGATGGGCGAGCTGCATCTGGAGATTATCGTCGACCGCATGCTCCGCGAATTCAAAGTAGATGCAAACGTCGGCAAGCCGCAGGTCGCCTACCGCGAGACCATCCGGCGCGCCTCGGAAGCGGAGGGCCGCTTCGTGCGCCAGACCGGCGGTCACGGCCAGTTCGGGGTCGTCGACCTGCGCATTGAGCCGCTGGAAAAGGGTGGCGGATTCGAGTTCGTCGACGGTACCAAGGGTGGCTCGATTCCGCGCAACTTCATCCCCTCGGTCGAGGACGGTGTCAAAGAAGCGATGGAGAACGGGATGCTGGCCGGGTACCCGATGGTCGACATCCGCGCGACCGTAACCGACGGCAAGTATCACGAAGTGGATTCCTCGGAAATCGCCTTTCGCATCGCCGGTTCGATGGCCTTCAAGGAGGCCTGCGAAAAAGCCTCTCCGGTGTTGCTGGAACCGGTCATGGACGTGGAAGTGGTGACCCCGCAGGAGTTCATGGGCGACGTTATCGGGGATCTGAACTCGCGGCGCGGCAAGATTCTGGACATGGAAGGGCGCGGCGGCGCGCAGGTCATCGAGGCTCGCGTGCCGCTCGCCAACATGTTCGGCTATGCCACGCGGCTGCGTTCGATGACCCAGGGGCGCGCCAATTACACGATGCAGTTCGGAGTGTACGAACCGGTTCCGCAGAATATTTTTGAAGAACTGACCGCGCGCGGCGGCGAGAACGATCAGCCGCGCGCCTAGCAATTGACAAGGAGAGATACCGACTCAATTCGGAGGTAAGACCATGGGCAAGGCGAAATTCCAACGGACCAAGCCGCATGCGAACGTCGGCACGATCGGACATATCGACCACGGCAAGACCACGCTGACCGCGGCGATTACCAAGGTGCTGGCGGCGCGTAAACTCGCCCAATTCACCTCCTTCGATCAGATCGACAAGGCCCCCGAGGAGCGCGAGCGCGGTATCACCATCTCGATTGCACACGTCGAGTACGAAACCACCAAGCGCCACTATGCGCACGTCGATTGCCCGGGCCACGCCGACTACATCAAGAACATGATAACCGGCGCCGCTCAAATGGACGGTGCGATCCTGGTGGTCGGTGCCAACGACGGGCCGATGCCGCAGACCCGGGAGCACATCCTGCTCGCCCGCCAGGTGGGAGTGCCCGCGATCGTGGTGTTCATGAACAAGGTCGACATGGTCGACGATCCCGAACTGCTGGACCTGGTCGAACTCGAAGTCCGCGACCTGCTTACCAAGTACGAGTTCCCGGGCGATGATGCGAAGGTTATTCGCGGCAGCGCTCTCAAGGCGCTCGATTGCGGTTGCGGCAAGGACGATTGCCCGAACTGCAAGCCGATTCTCGATCTGATGGATGCGGTGGATGAATACATCCCGCAACCCAAGCGCGAGGTCGACAAGCCGTTCCTGATGCCGGTCGAGGACGTGTTCTCGATCTCCGGGCGCGGCACGGTGGTGACCGGGCGCGTCGACCGCGGCAAGGTAAAGGTCGGTGAGGAAGTCGAGATCGTCGGATTCCGCGATACCAGCAAGACGGTGGTTACCGGCGTCGAGATGTTCCGCAAGCTGCTTGACGAAGGTCAGGCGGGCGACAATATCGGCGTGCTGCTGCGCGGCATAAAGCGCGAAGAGGTCGAGCGCGGACAGGTGCTCGCGGCCCCCGGCTCGATCACGCCGCACACCAAGTTCGAAGGGTCGGTCTACGTCCTGACCAAGGACGAAGGCGGACGCCACACTCCGTTCTTCAACGGCTATCGCCCGCAGTTCTATTTCCAGACCACTGACGTCACCGGGGTGCTTTCGCTGCCGGAAGGCGCCGAGATGGTCATGCCGGGTGACAATGTCGCTATCAAGGGCGAATTGATCACGCCGGTCGCGATGAATGAGGGGCAGCGCTTCTCGATTCGCGAAGGTGGCCGCACGGTAGGCTCCGGCGTTGTGACCAAGATCGAAAAGTAGGCGAAGGAGAAGACGGGCGCTTGAGCATCGGGCGCGGTATTCAGGATGAACGACAAGATACGCATACGTCTCAAGGCGTACGACTACCGCCTGCTCGATCAGTCGGTTCGTGAAATCGTCGATACTATCCGGCGCACCGGCGGCCGCGTCGCCGGTCCGATTCCCTTGCCGACCCGGATAGAGCGCTTTACGGTTAACCGCTCTCCCCATGTTGACAAAAAGTCGCGCGAGCATTTCGAGATTCGCACCCACAAGCGGCTGCTCGACGTGCTGGAACCGACCCAACAGACGATCGATGCGCTCGGCAAGCTCGACCTTGCCGCGGGCGTCGACGTCGAGATCAAGCTTGAGTAGAAGCGATGCTGAGCGGACTGATCGGCAAGAAACTCGGGATGACCCAGCTGGCGGACGCGCATGGGCGCGTGCGCGCGGTTACGGTCGTCCAGCTCGGTCCGTGCACGGTCACGCAACTGAAGGCGCAACCGACCGACGGCTATGACTCCGTCCAGGTGACCTGGGGCAAGAAGAAATTGTCCCGGGTGAGCGCGCCTGAGCGCGGCCACTTCAAGAAGGCGAATGTCGCAGTCGGTGTCAAAACCGCGGAATTCGAGAAACGTGGCGAGGGTGAGCTGGTGCTCGGCCAATCGATCGCGGTGAGCGAGGTATTCAAGGCCGGCGAACAGGTCGACGTGCAGGGCGTGTCCAAGGGCCGCGGCTATGCGGGCGTGATCCGGCGCCATCACTTCGCAGGATTTCCCGGCTCGCACGGCACGCATGAGTATTTCCGTCACGGTGGTTCGATCGGCAATCGTTCTTATCCCGGACGTGTGCGCAAGGGCCTGCGCATGGCGGGTCAACTGGGGAACGAGACCGCCACCGTGCTCAACCTCGAAATTGTCGAGATTCTGGTCGACGATAACGCGGTCGCGATCGCGGGTGCAGTGCCCGGCCCCGACGGAGCGATGCTGATCGTGACGCATGCCGCGCGGCCGCGTCGGAGGGCCAATTTGGCCGTAGCCAATGCCTGAGCAAAATCTACCGTCGGCCCCCGTAAAGCTGCCGCTATTCTCCGCCGCGCAGGAGCGCACCGGAGAGGCGGAATTCGCGGGAGCGGTGTTTGGTCGCGAGGGCGACCGGGGACTGCTGCACGACGCGGTGCGGATGCAGCTTGCGAATCGGCGCTCAGGAACGGCGGCGACCAAGACCCGCGGCCTTATCTCGGGTGGCGGACGCAAGCCCTGGCGGCAGAAGGGCACCGGGCGGGCCCGTGCGGGCTCGACGCGTTCGCCGCTGTGGCGTCACGGCGGGAAGATCTTTGGGCCGCAGCCGCGCGATTACTCCTACCAGATTCCACGCAAGGCATGGCGCCGCGCGCTGTGTCTGGCACTGTCGGAGCGGGCTCGCGAAGGCAAGCTGCTGGTAGTGCAATCGCTGGCGCTGGCTGAACCTAAAACCAAACTTGCGAAGGCTGCGCTCGACAAGCTCGGCGTGCAGCACGCGCTGGTGGTGCTGGGCGAGGGTGATGAGCAGTTTCTGCGGGCCGCACGCAACCTGGCCCGGCACAAGGTGCTGCGGGCCGCGGGGCTCAACGTTTACGACGTGCTCAACTACGACGAGTTGGTGATGACCGAGGCGACTGCGCGCGCGATTGAAAAGCGCCTGGCCGGAGAGCTGCGATGAATCTCGACAGCGTCATCCTGTCGCCGCTGGTGACCGAGAAAGGAACCATGGCCGGTGAGAAGGCCAACCAGGTGGTGTTCCGCGTGCGCCCCCACGCGAGCAAGGACCTGGTGCGGGAAGCGGTCGAGAAGCTCTTCAAGGTTACGGTGCTGAAAGTCCGCACCGCCAGGTTCATGGGCAAGGAGCGACGGCGCGGGCAGGTGCGCGGCAGCAAGCCCGATTGGAAGAAGGCTTACGTGACGCTCAAAGAAGGCGACCGCATAGAATTTTTCGAGGGAGTTTAGCGGAGTGAAATTGACATGGCGGTTATTCAGCTAAATCCGCGCACCCCCGGCCAGCGGTTCATGCAGGTCGCCGACTTCTCGGACCTCACCAAAAAGGCGCCCGAGAAGGCACTGCTCGAACCGATCAAACGCTCGGGTGGCCGCAACAACCGGGGACGGATGACCTCCCGTCACCGTGGCGGCGGTCACAAGCGCCGGCTGCGGCTGATTGATTTCAAGCGCACGCGCGACGGTGTACCGGCCAAGGTCGCCGCGCTCGAATACGATCCGAATCGTTCAGCCAACGTGGCACTGCTGCACTATGCCGACGGCGAAAAGGCGTACATCCTCGCCCCCGCAGGGCTCAAGGTCGGCGACAAGGTCGAGTCGGGCGAGCAGGCCGACATCAAGCCCGGCAACGCGCTCAAGCTGCGGCACATCCCGCTCGGCACGATTGTGCACGCGATCGAGATGAAACCGGGCGCGGGTGCCAAGCTTGCGCGGGGCGCGGGTTCGCAGGCGCAATTGATGGCAAAGGAAGGAAAGTTCGCCCTGCTCAAGCTGCCCTCGGGTGAGCAGCGCATGGTCCTGGCGGATTGCCGCGCGACTATCGGTCAGGTCGGCAATCTCGAATACGAAAATATTTCGGTCGGCAAGGCGGGCCGCTCCCGCTGGGCGGGCAAACGTTCGCACGTGCGTGGAGTTGCGATGAACCCCGTGGACCATCCCCACGGCGGCGGCGAGGGTCGCTCCAAGGGCAATCATCCGCAATCTCCATGGGGCATGCCGACCAAGGGCTACAAGACACGCGGAAAGAAACCGTCGGATCAGTACATCGTGAGCCGCCGGCCGCGCGGGACGCACTAAAGATGCGATCACAGAAAAAAGGACCGTTCGTCGACGCACATCTCAAGAAGAAGGCCGAAGCCGCGATGGCGGCGGGCGACAAGCGGATTATCAGGACCTGGTCGCGTCGCTCGATGATCGTGCCCGACATGATCGGCATGACCTTCGCGGTGCACAACGGCCACAAGTTCGTGCCGGTGTACTGCACCGAGAACATGGTGGGCCACAAGCTCGGCGAGTTCTCTCCGACCCGCACCTTTCACGGTCACTCGGGCGACCGCAAGGCTGAGGTGAGGAGTGCGGCGACCGGCCCCGCGCCTGCACCCGGACCGGGACCGGCGGCACCCAGGACGGGCGGGTAAGGGACGACGATGGAGACGCTGTCGCGCACCCGCTACGTCCGCATCTCGCCGCGCAAGCTGCGGCTGGTATGCGACCTGGTGATTGGCAAGCCGGTCGGGCAGGCGTTGTCGATTCTGGAGTTCACGCCCAAGAAGGGGGCGCGGTTTGTGGCCAAGACCTTGTTGGCGGCGGTCGCCAACGCGCGCGACCAGCAGAACGTCGATGAAGACAAGCTCTACGTGAAGCGGGCCACCGCCGACACTGGCCCAACCTGGAAACGATCGCTGCCGCGCGCCCACATGCACGCGACTCCGATTCTCAAGCGCACCAGCCATCTCACGGTGGTGGTGGACGAACGAGCGGCCTGAGGCATTTTATGGGTCAGAAATCACATCCCCGCGGATTGCGGCTCGGGATAATCGAAAGCTGGGATTCGCGCTGGTACTCGAGTCACGACTACACCACGCTGCTGCACGAAGATCTGAAGCTGCGCGACTTCATCAAGAAGCGCCTATATCACGCTGGCATCTCGCGCGTCGAAATCGAGCGCATGGCCAACAAGGCCAAGGTCAATATTCATACCGCCCGACCCGGAATTGTGATCGGCAAAAAGGGCGTCGAAATCGACAAGCTTAAAGCCGACATTCAGAAAATGATGAAGGGCAAGGAAGCCTTTATCAATATTCACGAGGTGCGCCGTCCCGATCTCGATCCGCAGTTGGTCGCCGAGAATATCGCGCTGCAGCTCGAGCGCCGGGTTGCCTTTCGCCGCGCGATGAAGGAAGCGGTGACGCGCGCAATGCGGATGGGCGCGCAGGGCGTCAAGGTCCATGTCGCCGGGCGGCTGGGCGGCGCGGAAATCGCGCGCGCGGAGTGGTATCGCGAGGGCCGGGTGCCGCTGCAGACCCTGCGGGCCGACGTTGCCTACGGGTTTGCGGAGGCGCGCACCACCTACGGAGTGATCGGAATCAAGGTGTGGATTTTCCGCGGCGAAATTCTCACCCACACGGAAGCGGAAGCGAAGCGGTCCGGCACCGCGGCGCAGCAGCAATAAGCGATGCTGGCACCAAAGAAAGTCAAATACCGGAAGATCCAGAAGGGCCGCGTGCGCGGCGCGGAGTCGCGCGGCCTGACCCTGGCCTTCGGAGACTTCGGACTCAAGGCGACCGAAACGGCGCGCGTCGACGCGCGCGCTCTGGAAGCGGCTCGGGTCGCGTTGACCCGCCACATCAAGCGCGGCGGCCGGGTATGGATTCGGGTCTTTCCGGACAAGCCCTTCACCAAGAAACCGGCCGAGACCCGCATGGGCAAGGGCAAGGGCTCCCCGGAAGGATGGACCGCGGTGGTGCGGCCGGGGCGCATTTTGTTCGAAATGGAAGGGGTCGATCAGGCGACCGCGCACGAGGCGATGCGTCTTGCCGCGCACAAGCTGCCGATCAAGACCGTGGTGATTGAACGCGCGGAGGGTGCCCTTGGAGCTTGATGAACTCAGGCAAATGAGCGCCGCCGACCTCCAGGTCAAGGAACGTGAGGCGCGCGAGGAAGTCTTCCGCTTAAGGCTGAAGCTTAAGACCAGTCAGCTCGACAACTCGGCGACGCTCAGAAAGGCGCGCCGCGAGCTGTCGCGAATCCTGACCGTGCTCAGGCAGAAAACTCCTGCGCCAACGAAGGGGAACGATGCGCGATCGAGTTAAACGGCGGGAGGGAACGGTGGTTGCCGCCAAGATGACCAAGACCATCGTGGTGCAGGTGGACCGTCTGGTGGAGCATCCCCTGTACGGAAAGCGAATCCGCCAGCGCAAGCGATACATGGTGCACGACGAGCGCAGCGAATGCGGCGAGGGTGACCGGGTGATCATCATCGAGACGCGCCCGTTGTCGCGCAGCAAGCGCTGGCGGCTCAGCAAGGTGCTGAAGAAGGCGGCGGGCTAAAGGTTAGGGTGCGATGATTCAGACCCAGACAGTGCTCGACGTCGCGGACAACTCCGGCGCCCGCAAGGTGATGTGCATCAAGGTGCTCGGCGGCTCGCGGCGACGCTACGCGACGGTCGGCGACGTGATCGTGGTCGCGGTCAAGGAAGCGATTCCCAACGCCAAGGTAAAAAAAGGCGAGGTGACGCGCGCGGTGATCGTGCGCACCGCCAAGGAAATAAGTCGCGGCGACGGCAGCTACATTCGGTTCGATGGCAACTCGGCGGTGCTGCTCGACAATCAACACGAGCCAATCGGGACGCGCATTTTCGGCCCGGTGGCCCGCGAACTGCGGGCGAAGAAGTTCATGAAGATTATTTCGCTCGCTCCCGAGGTTTTGTGATGGCGACCCCGCGAGCGGAAGCGGCAAGCTACAAGATTCGCAAGAACGACATGGTGATGGTCGTCAAGGGCAAGGAGCGCGGCAAGACCGGCAAGGTTATGCGGGTGTTGCCCGACCACGGCCGGGTTGTCATCGAGCGGCTCAACATCGTAAAGCGCCACTCGAAGCCGCGCGGCGCCGCCAGTCCGGGCGGAATCGTGGAGAAGGAAGCGCCGCTGCAGATTGCCAACGTGATGTTCTTCTGCGAACGCTGCAACGCGCCGGTACGGCTGGGAATCAAAGTCGCCGCCGACGGCGAGCGCAACCGGGTTTGCCGGCGCTGCGGCGAAGCAGTGGGTAACGACTGATGGCGGAAAAAACCGAAAAGCCGCAGAAGCAGAAGCGCCCGGAAAAGGCCGGCCGGCAGCCCTCTGGCAAGGCGCGGGAGGCGGCCGCGGTGGTCGAAGCAAAACCCCGCGAGCCGGAGCCGAAAATTCCCGCGCGCCTGCGCGTGAAGTTCCAGCAGGAGGTCGCGGCGTCGCTGATGCGCGAGCTCAAGATCGAAAACCGGATGCGGGTTCCGCGCCTGGACAAGATTACCATCAACATGGCGCTCAACGAGGCGCGAGACAACGTGAAGATCCTCGACTCCGCGGTCGAGGAGCTGTCGCAGATCGCGGGCCAGAAGCCGGTGTTGACGCGCGCGCGCAAGGCGATTTCGAATTTCAAGCTGCGCCAGGGAATGCCGATAGGCGTGATGGTCACGCTCAGACGCGAGCGGATGTGGGAATTTTTCGACCGTCTGGTGACGATTGCATTGCCGCGCGTGCGCGACTTCCGCGGGGTCAGCGACAAGGCGTTCGATGGCCGCGGCAACTACTCGCTGGGCCTGCGCGAGCACACGATTTTTCCAGAACTCAACCTCGACAAGATCGAGAAAGTGAAGGGCCTTACGATCTCAATTATCACCAGCGCCCGCAGCGATTTCGAAGGCCTGATGCTGCTTCGCGCGCTCGGAATGCCGTTCCGCGGACAGGCGGGGCGCGAGGAAAGGGCGGCGGTCGCCGCTCAGGCGTAGGCGATGGCGAAGAAGTGCCTCAGAATCAAGGCCACCCGCACCCCCAAGTTCAAGGTGCGTCAGTACAACCGATGTCCCCTGTGCGGGCGCTCGCGGGCGTTTTATCGGCGTTTCAAGATGTGCCGTCTGTGCCTGCGCAAGTTCGCGCATCGCGGACAGCTGCCCGGGGTCGTCAAGGCAAGCTGGTAGAGAGAAACCAAAGATGGCGCAAACCGATCCAATCGCAGAGCTGCTGACCCGAATCCGCAACGCGATGCGCGCACGGTTCAACGAGTTGATCGTCGACCATTCGCGCATCCGCGAGGCGATTTGCCGCGTGCTCATGGCAGAGGGATTTCTCGACGGTGTCGAGGTCGGCGGCGAGATGCCCAAGCGCAAGCTGATGCTCAAGATGCGTTACTCGAGCGCACGCGAGCCGGTCATTCGCGGCATCCAGCGGGTCAGCCGTCCCAGCGTGCGCCGCTATGCGGGCGCCGATGAAATCGGGCGCACTCGCGGCGCGCTGGGTGTGCAGATAGTCTCAACCCCGCTCGGTGTGATGACCGGGCGCGAAGCGCGGCGCAAACGCGTCGGCGGCGAGATACTGTGCCGCGTGTGGTGACCAGGAAGCGTCGATGTCACGTATAGGAAGATTGCCGGTTAAGCTCGAGAAGGGTGTCAAGGCCGAAGTCCATGGCGACACGGTCAAGGTCGAGGGTCCCAAGGGCAAACTCGAGCTGAAGATGCAGCCCGGCTTTAGCGTGGAGATCAAGGACTCGGAGCTGACCGTGAAGCGGCCAGGTGACGCAAACCAGGACCGCGCATCGCACGGCCTCACTCGCAAGCTCATCGCCAACATGGCCGAAGGGGTGAGCAAGGGCTTTACGCGGGTGCTTGAAATCAACGGGGTCGGCTATCGCGCCGAGGTCAGAGGCGCCGCCATCAACCTGAGCCTGGGCTATTCCCATCCCATCGTGTACCAGCTTCCGCCCGGCGTCACCGCGAAGGTGGAGCGGCAGGTGGTGATAACCCTGGAGAGCGCGGATCGCCAGCTCCTGGGCACGGTGGCAGCGCAGATTCGCGAACTCCGGCCGCCCGAACCGTACAAGGGCAAAGGAATCAAGTACGCGACCGAGACCATCCGTCGCAAAGCCGGCAAGGCGGCGGCGGGCTCGACCTCGTCTTAGGGCAGCAGCAATGGCTAATCAGCGTGCAGAAAAGCGGGCATTGCGTCGGCAGCGGGTACGCCGCATCGTGCGCGGAACCGAGACGCGGCCGCGACTGTCAGTTTATCGATCACTGCATCATATTTACGTGCAGGTCATTTCGGACGTGAGCGGCCGTACGCTGATGTCTGCTTCCACCCAGGGCGAGGGTGTTACCGAAGGGATCAAGACCAAACGCAGTGTCGACGCGGCCAAGGCGGTAGGTAGGGTGATCGCACAGAAGTGCCTCGCCGGCGGGATTCAATCGGTAATCTTTGATCGTAACGGGTTTTTGTATCACGGCAGGGTCAAGGCGCTGGCGGACGCGGCGCGGGAAGCTGGCCTGAAATTCTGAAAATCGAGGGAGCGACGTGGCTTATAGAATTGATCCGCAGGGTCTCGAAATTAAGGAAAAGGTCGTCCACATCAATCGCGTCGCCAAGGTCGTGAAGGGTGGACGCCGCTTCAGCTTCAGCGCGCTGGTGGTCGCGGGCGACCAAAACGGCCTGGTCGGGTTCGGCCTCGGCAAGGCCAACGAGGTTCCCGAAGCGATCCGCAAGGGCGTGGAGCGCGCGAAAAAGAGCCTGATTCGGGTGCCGCTGCGCGAGGGAACCATCCCACACGAGGTGGTCGGGCGTTTCGGTGCAGGCAGGGTCGTCTTGCGGCCGGCGGCGGAAGGAACCGGAGTTATCGCGGCGGGTGGGGTACGCGCGGTCGTCGAACTGGCCGGTATCCGCAATGTCCTCACCAAGCGGCTTGGCTCCTCGAATCCGCATAATCTGGTAAAAGCAACCCTGGAAGCGCTGACGGAACTCCGCAGCCCCGCCGACATCGCGAAGCTGCGGGCGCGTTCGGCGACCGACGGCACCGCGGCCGCCTGACTTATCCGGGAACGCAGCCATGAGCGACACCATTCGCGTTAAACTTGTAAGGAGTCCGATCAGCACCACCACCCGTGTGCGCCAGACCGTAAAAGGTCTGGGCCTTGGCAAGGTCGGGAGCGAGCGCGAGCTTAAGCGTACGCCCGAGGTCGATGGGATGATCCGGCGGATCAAACATCTCGTGGAAGTTCATTGAGGCTCTGATGAACCTTTCGGACATCAAACCAGCTGCGCGCGCGCTGCGCCGCCGCAAGCGGATCGGACGGGGAATCGGTTCCGGTAGCGGCAAAACCGCGGGCCGCGGACACAAGGGCAAGGGCTCGCGCTCGGGTGGCAACACACCACCCGGCTACGAAGGCGGACAGATGCCCTTGCAGCGCCGCCTGCCGAAACGCGGCTTTCGCCGCCTGCAGAAGAATGAAGACAGGCGCGAAGAATTCGCGCCGGTCAACCTGGAGAGGCTCGCCGGATTCTCCGAGGGAACCAGCGTCGATCCGGCGTTGCTCGCTGAAAGGGGAATCGTGTCGGCGGGACGCAAGATAAAGATTTTGGGAACTGGCGATCTGAAGGTTAAACTGGTCGTGCGGGCGGATGCATTTTCGGTGGCCGCTCGCGAAAAAATTGCCGCCGCGGGCGGCACTGCGGAGCTTATCGCCCCGACGAAATCCTGATGCTGGAGGGGTTCTCAGGCGCCTCGCGCATCCCGGAACTGCGCCGCCGGCTGATGTTCACAGCCCTGGCGCTGGCCGTGTACCGCATCGGCGTGGCGGTGCCTACCCCCGGAATTGACGGACAGGCGCTGGCGTCGTTCTTTGATGCCGCCTCCGGCACCCTCTTCGGGCAATTCAACCTGTTTTCCGGCGGCGCGTTCGAGCGTTTGTCGGTTTTCGCCCTCGGCATCATGCCGTATATCTCGGTTGCCATCATCCTTGACCTGCTCAAGGTTGCCTCGCCGTACCTCGACGAGCTGTACAAAGAGGGTGAAGCGGGGCGCCGCAAGATAACCAACTACACCCGCTACGGCACGGTGGGACTGTCGATCATCCAGGGATTCATGCTTGCGACCGGCTTCGAAAAGATGATGGCACCCGGTGGCGCGCCGATCGTTTTGGAGCCCGGCTGGTACTTCCGCATCACCACGGTGATCACGCTCACCGCAGGCGCCGTGTTCGTCATGTGGATCGGCGAGCAGATCACCGAGCGCGGCATCGGCAACGGCATCTCACTGGTAATCATGGCAGGAATCGTGGCGCGTCTGCCCAGCGCCCTCAGCACCACTGCCCAATTCGTTCGCGAAGGCGAGATGAGCATCTTCGTGCTGCTGTTCATCCTGCTGGTGGCCGCAGCGGTTACGGGCGGCATCGTGTACGTGGAGACCGCCCAACGCCGCATTCCAATCCAGTACGCAAGGATCACTCGCGGCCGACGGGTCTATGGCGGGCAGTCTTCTCATTTGCCACTCAAGATCAACACTTCGGGGGTTATTCCGCCGATTTTTGCGTCATCGATCCTGGTGTTCCCGGCCACCATCGGCACCTTCATGCCCCAGTTCAAGGACTACGTGCAGTTTCTCGCGCCGGGCGGACTAGTATACGACATTCTTTACGTCGTCCTGATCGTCTTCTTCTGCTATTTCTATACGGCGGTCACGTTCAATCCGGTCGATGTGGCGGACAACCTGAAGAAGCATGGCGGATTCATCCCCGGAATTCGCCCGGGGCGCTTCACGGCGGAATACATCGACCGCGTTCTCTCCCGCATCACGCTGGGCGGCGCCATCTACGTCAGTGCGGTCTGCGTACTGCCCACGATTCTCATCGCGCGCTTCAACGTGCCGTTCTACTTCGGCGGCACCGCCTTGTTGATCGTCGTTGGCGTCGCGATCGACACCATCGGACAGATTGAAACCCATTTGCTAACCCGCAACTACGAAGGTTTTATGCGGCGCGGGCGAGTAAAGTCTCGACGAGGTGCGTAGCTTTGCGGCTGATACTCGTAGGCCCTCCAGGCGCAGGAAAAGGCACACAGGCGCGTATGCTTAGTTCGTTGGCACGCGTTCCCCAGGTCGCGAGCGGCGATTTGCTGCGCGCCGCGGTGCGCGAACAAACCGCGCTGGGGCGCGAGGTCGAGGACATCCTCGCGCGCGGCGACCTGGTGGGCGATGAGACGGTGGTCAAGCTTATCGAGGACCGACTCAATGAGCCCGACGCCGCCAGCGGGTTTATTCTCGATGGATTCCCGCGTTCGCTCCCCCAGGCTGAGTTGCTCGACGCGATGCTTACGCGCCGCGGGAGACGAATCGATCGCGCGCTCGCGATGATGGTTCCAGATGCGGAGATTGTGAAGCGCATTTCCGGGCGTCGTACCTGCCGTAATTGTCAAACCATGTACAATGTCGCGTTGGACCCGCCCCGCCAGTCGGGCGTGTGCGAGAAATGCGGAGGCGAGCTGTATCAGCGGGAGGACGATTCCGAGCAGACCGTCCAGCATCGTCTCGATGTTTACAATGCGAACACCAAACCGCTGCTCGAATACTATTCGCGAGCCGGGATTCTTTCCCAGATTGACGGCATGGGCACGCCCGCGGAGGTCGAAAAGCGCATGGTCGCTGCGCTCGATGGATTGGTTCCCAAGAGCGGATAGTCGAATGATCACGATTAAGACATCGGAAGAACTCGCGATCATGCGTCGCGCCAGTCAGATCGTCGCCGAGGTCCTCGACGAGCTGGTGGCCGAGGTGCGTCCGGGCATCAGCACCGATGAGCTGGACCGGATCGCGGAGCGTGTGACCCTTAAAAAGGGCGCGCGCCCGGCCTTCAAAGGCTACAAGCCCGGCGCGGTGGTGTATCCGAAGTCGTTGTGTGTTGCGATCAACGAGGAGATCGTGCACGGAATTCCGTCGGGCCGCAGGCTCAAGTCGGGCGACATAGTCGGCCTCGACTACGGCGTGGTCTACCAGGGCTTCTTTGGTGATGCCGCCCGAACGGTGCCGGTCGGCGAAGTGCCCGAAACCACCATGCGCCTGCTGCGGGTCACCCGCGAGGCGTTGTACGCCGGAATCGCACAAGCCAAAGTCGGCAACCGTATTTCCGATATCTCGCGTGCGGTCCAGGAAGTAGCCGAAACCGCGGGTTATTCGGTGGTGACCGAGTTTGCCGGGCATGGGATAGGGCGGCGGCTGCACGAGGACCCTCAGGTACCCAACTATTTCCGGCGGGGGATGCCGAATCCGCGGCTCCAGGAGGGCATGGCGCTCGCGATCGAGCCCATGGTCAACGAAGGAACGCCCGATTTGGAGATTCTTTCGGACGGGTGGACTGCGGTTACGGCGGACGGTAAACTATCCGCCCATTTCGAGCATTCCATCGCAATCACCACAAACGGACCCGTAATCCTAAGCGAGCTCGCAAATGTCTAAGGGCGACGCAATTGAAGTGATGGGCACGGTGAAGGAAGCGCTGCCGAACGCGGTGTTCCGAGTGACGCTCGACAACGGGCACAAGGTGTTGGCGCATATCTCGGGCAAGATGCGGATGCACTACATCAAGATTCTTCCCGGCGACAAAGTGACGGTGGAACTATCCCCGTACGACTTGACCAGAGGAAGGATCACCTACCGGCAACGTTAGGTTTGCAGAACAAGGTAACCATGAAGGTTCGAGCTTCCGTCAAGAGGATTTGCAAAAACTGCAAGGTGGTGCGCCGCGAAGGCGTGGTGCGCGTCCTGTGCTCCAATCCGCGCCACAAGCAGCGGCAGGGCTAGGAGGAGAGTTCCGATGGCACGCGTAGCAGGAGTCGAATTGCCCAAGAACAAGCGGATGGAAATTGCGATGACCTATATCTACGGCATCGGCCGTACCTCGGCGACCAAGATCCTGACGAAGGCCAATGTCGATCCGGCTCGTAAGAGTGATGATCTGACCGCCGAGGAGCAGGTGCGCATCCGGCAGGTGATCGATTCCGACTACGAGGTCGAGGGCGATCTGCGTCGCGACGTTCAGCAAAACATCAAGCGTTTGATGGACCTCGGCTGCTATCGCGGCATCCGTCACCGCAGAGGATTGCCGGTTCGCGGGCAGCGCACTCATACCAACGCGCGCACCCGCAAGGGTCCGCGCAAGGTTGTCGCCGGCAAGAAGCAGGCACCGCCCAGGGGTTAAACCACGATATCTGAGAACGGAATACGGATGGCAGACGAAACTAAAGAGACCAAAAGTCAGCAACCGGCCCAGGCTCCTGCTGGCGGGGCGGCCGCCGCTGGAACGGCGCCGGCAGCTCCCCGGCGTCGGCGCACGCGGCGCTCGGTGCCGGAGGGGGTTGCGCACATTCACGCGACCTTCAACAACACCATTGTCACCATTACCGATCCGCAGGGTCTGGTGGTGGCCTGGTCGAGCGCGGGCTCGGTCGGTTTCAAAGGGTCGCGCAAGGGAACCCCGTTCGCGGCGCAGATGGCCGCGGAGGCGTGCGCTCGGAAGGCATCTGAGGTCGGCATGCGCAGCGTCATCGTGCATGTGAAGGGCCCTGGAGGCGGGCGCGAATCCGCGGTCCGCGCTCTGCAGGCCGCAGGACTCGGGGTGATTTCTATCAAGGACGTGACCCCGATTCCCCACAACGGATGCCGTCCGCCGAAGCGGCGCCGGGTCTGACGAGCAGGAAGGAATATTCAGTGGCAAGAAACCTCGGACCGGTATGCCGGCTCTGTCGGCGTGAAGGGCTGAAGCTGTTTTTAAAGGGCGAGCGTTGTTTCAGCGACAAGTGCGCGATCGAGCGGCGCAACTATCCGCCTGGTGCACACGGCCAATCGCGCACGCGATTTTCGGAATTTGCGATCCGGTTGCGCGAAAAGCAGAAGGTCAAGCGGATCTACGGACTGCTGGAAAAGCAGTTCTCGCACTATTTTGAGCTGGCCGAGCGGATGCCGGGCATTACCGGCGAAAATCTGCTCGCGCTGCTTGAGCGACGGCTTGACAACGTCGTGTACAAGCTCGGGTTCGCGAGCTCCCTGGCGCAGGGCCGCCAGCTTGCGCGCCACGGCTTCTTTCAGGTGAATGGCAAGGTGGTTACGGTTCCGTCCTATCTGCTCGAAGCCGGCGACGTGATCAGCATCAGCGAGAAAAGCCGGCCGAAGAAAGTGATTGTCGAGGCTATCGAGATGGCGCAGCGTCGTGGAGTGCCGCCGTGGCTCGCGCTGGAGCGTGAGCAGTTTCGCGGGACCTTCAAGGCACTGCCCGCGCGCGCCGACCTCACGATGCCGATAAACGAAAAATTAATCGTCGAGCACTACTCGCGATAAACCGGAGGCATGAGCAGCCTGCGGGGTCCGCGGTGGACCCGTCTGCGGCAAAGTTTACGAGCTCTAAAACAGGTGACTATGCAGAACGATTGGCGAGATCTGATCAAACCCAAAACGGTTGAGTTCGAAGAAAAGGAACTGACCCCGCTGTACGGGAAGTTCTACGCCGAACCCCTCGAGCGCGGTTATGGCATTACGGTCGGCAACGCGCTGCGCCGCGTGCTGCTCTCCTCGCTGCCGGGGTATGCGATCACGGCGGTGCGCATCAAAGGGGTGCTGCACGAATTTTCAACCCTGCCGGGAATCAAGGAAGACGTCACCGATATCATCCTCAACTTGAAAGAGGTGCGCGTGCGTCTCCATGAAGGAGAGCAGATCACCGCTTCCCTGAAGGTCAAGGGCGAGGCGGTCGTAGCCGCGCGCGACATCACGGGCGGCCCGAGCCTGGAAATCCTCACCCCGGATCAGCATATCGCCACCCTCGATAAGGGCGCCGAGCTCGACATGGAACTCATCATCAAGCGTGGGCGCGGCTACGTTCCGGCCGAGCGCGGTGAAGAAGAAGAAGAGCCGATCGGCACGGTCCGCATCGACGCCATCTATTCGCCAATCAAGAAAGTAAATTTCACCGTCACCAATGCGCGGGTTGGCCAGCGGACCGACTACGATCGGTTGGCGCTGGAGGTCTGGACCGACGGCTCGATCGGACCGCGCGACGGGCTCACCTACGCCTCGCGCGTGATCCGCGATCAGATGTCGATCTTCGCCGGGGTGGAGGAGGAAGTCGAAGCTCCGCAGGCTGTCGAGGGCACCGAGGTGCGGCCGACCCTCAACGAGCTGCTGTACCGCCCGGTGGAGGGACTGCCCATCTCGGTGCGGGCGTTCAACGGACTTCAGAATGCCGATATCAAGTATCTCGGTGAACTGGTTCAGCGCACCGAGCAGGACATGCTCAAGATTAAGAACTTCGGCCGCAAGTCGCTGAACGAGATCAAGGAAGTACTAGGCGACATGAGCCTGGGACTCGGGATGCGCCTGGAAAACTTGCCGCCGCGAAACGAACTCGATCGGATGTGGGAAGAACAGGAGCGGCGCGAGTCCGCGTAGATGATCGCGACTGGCAGGCTGGAGTAGGGCGATGCGTCACCTGAATCGGGGTCGAAAGCTAAATCGCACTTCCGCGCATCGGAAGGCGTTGTTCAAGAATCTTGTGCTGGCGCTGATTTGGCACGGACGAATCCGTACCACCGACGCGAAGGCGAAGGAACTGCGCCGGGTGGCGGACCGCATGGTTACGCTGGGCAAGCAAAACGATCTGGCAGCGCGCAGACACGCATTTGCGTTCGTTCAGTCGCACGAAGCGGTCCAGAAATTGTTCAATGAGATCGCGCCACGCTTCAAGGATCGCAGCGGTGGCTACACGCGGGTGGTAAAGTTCGGTTTCCGCCGCGGGGATGCGGCTCCACTCTCGATCATCGAGTTCACCGGCGCCGAAGAACAAACCAAGGGCAAGAAGCCGCGCAAGCGCGCCGCCAAAAAGACCGAGGGACAAACATCGGAGCGCCAGCAGCGCGCCGCAGCGGGCTAGCCTGCAGAGTGCGGGCTTCAGCCTGCGCCGTTAAAAAATCAACCGAAAGGGTCCTGGTGGGGTTGTCCGGTGACTTTAGCCCGGATGGTCTGAATGCGACGGTCGACGCGCGCAGTCCGAGCGCTTGGGCTCACGTGGTCGGCCGCTTTGCGGGAGATAAGTCAGGCATCACCGACAAACTGACATTTTCGTTCAACTTCTGACGGTGCCGCGGGTCTGATACCCTAAAGGCACGAGGAACAGACCAAGATGTCAAAGGAATTGGCGCACCCCGAAAGGTTCTTTGGCGACCGCTTCGGAATGAGTGACCGTGCCCTCGAGCGCATCCTCGGCACCGCCCTGGAACGCAAGGCGGATCACGCGGATCTCTATTTCGAGTACAAGAATGCGGAGGCGCTCGGCCTCGAAGAGTCGATGGTCAATCACACGGCCAAGAGCGTGAGCCATGGCGTCGGAGTTCGAGTCAACGCCGAGGACCGCACCGGGTATGCCTACTCCGACGAGGTAACCATCGATCGGATGCGGCTGGCGGCCGAGGCGGCGCGCGCTATCGCCGATCAACACGCCGAAGTACCCGCTTTGCAAATCGGAACTCCGGTGGCGCGCCACGCACTTTACGATGTTGAGACGACGCCGCTCGAGATTCCGCTGGAGAAGCGCGCCAGGCTGCTCGAGGACATCGACCGGGCCGCTCGCGCCCACGATCCGCGCGTGAAAAACGTGATCGCGTCCATCGCTGCCGAACGCAAGATCGTGATGGTCGCGACGAGCGAGGGCACGATTGCGGCCGATGTGCAGCCGCTCTGCCGCCTGAACGTGTCGGTGATCGCCGAGGATGGAAAGGGTGGTCGCCAGATCGGCACGTTCGGAGGCGGCGGCCGAGTTGAATACGAATACTTTTTGGAAGGTGAGCGATGGCGCCAGTACGCGCTGGAAGCGGCGCGCCAGGCGATCGTGAATCTCGATGCTGACGAGGCGCCCGCGGGCGAGATGGTGGTGGTGCTGGGCCCCGGATGGCCGGGAATTCTGCTGCACGAGGCGATTGGCCACGGCCTCGAGGGCGACTTCAACCGCAAGGCGGTGTCCGCGTTTTCGGGACGCATCGGGCAAAAGGTTGCGAGCGAACTGTGCACGGTGGTCGACGACGGCACCATCCCGCTGCGCCGTGGGAGCCTGAACGTGGATGATGAAGGCACCCCGACCTCGCGCACCGTGCTTATCGAGAAGGGCATCCTGCGCGGGTACCTCCAGGACCGCCTCAATGCGCGGCTCATGAAGATGAAGCCGACCGGCAACGGCCGCCGCGAGAGCTTTGCTTATGCGCCGATGCCGCGCATGACCAATACCTTTATGCTCGCGGGCGAATCGACACCCGAGGAAATCATCAAGTCGGTGAAGCAGGGGCTCTACGCAGTCAGCTTCGGTGGCGGTCAGGTCGATATCACCAACGGCAAGTTTGTATTCTCGGCCAGCGAGGCCTATCTGATCGAAGACGGACGCGTCACCCGGCCGGTAAAAGGCGCCACGCTGATCGGCAACGGACCCGACGTCCTGACCCGTGTCTCGATGGTCGGCAATGACCTGGCGCTCGACTCCGGTATTGGCACCTGCGGCAAGGATGGGCAGTCGGTCCCGGTTGGGGTGGGACTTCCGACCATTCGGGTTGATGGATTAACTGTCGGTGGAACCCGCGCCTGAGCAAGAGCTATGGCAAGTTTCGACACTGCAATGGCGGAGTGGGCGCTCGGCGAAGCCAAAAAGAAGGGCGCTACCGCTGCGGAGATCCTGTTTTCTTCTGGCGAATCGCTCGCGGGCGGCGTGAGACTTGGCGAGACCGAAAAACTCACCAGTTCGCGCGAGCGTCGGCTGGGGATGCGCGTGTTCGTCGGGCAGTCCTCCGCAACCGCCTCTACCGCCGAGATGGAGCGCAGCTCGATCGCAGATTTTATCGCCGACACGGTCACTCTCGCCCGTCTCACCGCGGCGGATCCGTGGTCGGGCCTGCCCGATCCGGCACTGCATCCCGCCAGCTTCCGGGAACTCGGTCTCAGCGATCCGGATTGCGGAATTATCGATGCGGACCGGGCGCTGCAAATCGCGCGTGCGGCAGAGAAAGCCGCGCTGGGAGCCGATTCGCGTATCAAAAACTCCGAAGGCGCCGAATTCGATTCGAGTCGCTATCAGATCATGTTGGCCAACAGCCAGGGATTCTGTGGCGAATACGAGGGATCCTCGTTCAGCCTGGTGGTGCAGCCTATCGCGCAAGATGGCGACACGATGCAACACGGGTACTGGTACACGACCAATCGAAGATTCAACAAGCTCGAAGACGCAGAGGGGGTTGGCAAGACTGCCGCGGCGCGCGCGTTGCGCCGGTTGGGTGCGCGCAAGGTCAAGACCACCAAGGTACCGGTCGTATTCGATTCGGAGATGGCCGCGGGCCTGATTCGGACCCTCGCCGGTGCCGCCTCGGGACCGGCGCTGTACAAAGGGACTTCGTTTCTCATCGATCGTCTGGGCGAACAGGTGGCGGCGCCGGGCGTCACGATTGTCGACGATGGCACGATGCCCGGCGCGCTCGGTTCCAAACCGTTCGACGGGGAAGGGCTCTCCACGCGCAGGCAGCACCTGGTGGAGCGGGGGATTCTCAGGACCTACCTCCTCGACTGCTACTCGGCGCGCAAGCTCAAGTTGGCGCCGACCGGGAACGCGTCGCGCTCGGTTGGATCGCCACCGACCGTGTCAACGACCAACCTTTTCCTTGAGCCGGACGAGTACACTCCCGAGCAGGTCATTGGCTCGGTGAAGAAAGGCCTCTACGTTACCGAGATGATCGGTTTCGGCATCAACATGGTCACCGGCGACTACTCGCGCGGCGCGGGGGGACTCTGGATCGAGGACGGCAAGCTCACTTACCCCGTGCAGGAGATCACGATCGCCGGCAACCTGAAGGAGATGTTTCTCAACATCGAGATGATCGGAAACGATCTGCACTGGCGTTCCTCGGTAGTATCGCCGACCCTGAAGATCGCCGAGATGACCATCGCCGGCGCCTGACGCGCGCACTGGGGTGTGGGGGTGAGCCACCATTGCCCCTGAACCTACAAGCGACCCGCGCGCGAGTTCTGGTGAACTGAAAGAAAAGACGAGACACCCGCTCGCCACCGCAAGGGCAGCGGCGCGATTTCAGAAGAGGAGGCGCTCCTTAGCTGCGTCCGAAGAGCGAGCGCAGGATCCATCGCCAGAAATTTTTGTGGCGCGCTCAGCCACATAATGAGAATGACTAAGCTCGAACAGCGTTTGCTTGCCGTTAACAATTTAATGGTTAAATTTGCGGGAGCATCAGCAAATGAACACTAATCGATTTACCGAAAAACTACAGGAAGCTCTTGGCAGCGCGCAGAATGCTGCGGTCAGCGCGCACAATCAGGCCGTTGACGTGGAGCATCTTTTAGCCGCGTTGCTCCAGGACAACGACGGATTGGCTTCTTCGATCCTCACGCTGACCGGCGTGGACAAGGCCGCCGTCCTAACGAAGCTCGATGCGGAGCTGAAGAAGATCCCACAGGTGACGGGGGCCGGAACCGACACCGCGCAAGTCTATGCCACCCAGCGCCTCGGACGCGTGCTCGCGCGTGCGGAACAGGAAGCGGCCAAGCTCAAGGATGAATACATTTCGGTCGAGCATGCCCTGATCGCGATTCTCGATGAACCGGGG
Organism: Candidatus Binataceae bacterium; assembly: GCA_036495685.1. Taxonomy (NCBI): domain Bacteria; phylum Candidatus Binatota; class Binatia (SeqCode); order Binatales (SeqCode); family Binataceae (SeqCode); species Binataceae bacterium (SeqCode). Next base: position 58,985 of record DASXMJ010000241.1, read on the forward strand.
GCGGCCGCAAAGATTCTGCGCGAGGCCGGCCTGACCCATGACAAACTGATGAGCAAGCTGCGCGAGGTACGGGGGAATCAGCGCGTGACGTCGGCGAATCCCGAAGCGACTTATCAATCCTTGGAGAAGTATGGGCGCGACCTCACCAAGCTCGCTGCCCAAGGCAAGGTCGACCCAGTAATCGGCCGTGACGAGGAAATCCGCCGCGTTATCCAGGTCCTTTCGCGGCGCACCAAGAACAATCCGGTTCTGATTGGCGAACCGGGGGTCGGCAAGACCGCCATCGTCGAGGGCCTCGCCCAGCGCATCGTGCGCGGTGACGTTCCCGAGGGGCTCAAGAAGCGCCGCGTCGTAACCCTCGACATGGGCGCCTTGATCGCGGGCGCTAAATTTCGCGGCGAATTCGAAGAACGACTAAAGGCGGTTCTCAAGGAGGTTCAGCAAGCCTCCGGCGAGATCATCCTGTTCATTGACGAATTGCATACGGTCGTCGGCGCGGGCGCGGCCGAGGGGGCGATGGATGCATCGAATCTCCTCAAACCGATGCTCGCGCGCGGCGAATTACATTGTATTGGCGCGACGACGCTCGACGAGTACCGCAAGCACATCGAGAAGGATGCAGCGCTGGAACGGCGTTTTCAGCCGGTGTTGGTGGAAGAGCCGAGCGTCGAAGATACCATCTCGATTCTGCGCGGCTTGAAAGAACGCTACGAGGTCCATCACGGCATCAGGATCAAGGATTCTGCGCTGGTCACGGCCGCGACGCTTTCCAAGCGCTACATATCTGACCGGTATTTGCCCGACAAAGCGATCGACCTGGTCGACGAGGCGGCCGCAAAGCTGCGTACCGAAAAAGAATCGATGCCGGTCGAGCTGGATGAAGTGAACCGCCGCGTGATGCAGCTTGAAATCGAGCGCGAAGCGTTGAAGCGCGAGACCGATCCTGCATCGAAGGATCGCCTGACCCGCCTGGAGAGGGAATTAGCCGAAGCCAAGGAGCGCCGCGAGGCCCTCGAAGCTCAGTGGCAGAGCGAGAAGGGTGGCCTCGAGAAGATCTCCAAGATCAAGGCCGATATCGAGCAAACCCGTATCGCGATTGATAAAGCGAAGCGCGAGTACGACCTGAACAAGGTCGCAGAACTGCAGTACGGAAAGCTCGCGTCGCTCGAGAAAGAACTTGGCAGCGAAGAAGAGCGCTTGATCAAGAAGGCAGGCAGCGGCGATCGACTGATCAAAGAAGAAGTAGACGAAGACGATATTGCCGAAGTGGTCGCGAGGTGGACTGGAATTCCCGTGTCGCGCCTGATGGAAGGAGAAGTGCAGAAGCTCGCTCACCTGGAGGAGCATCTGCACAAGCGTGTGATTGGTCAGGACGAGGCGGTGTCGGCGGTGGCGGATGCAGTTATCCGCGCACGTTCCGGCTTGAAGGACCCGAACCGCCCAATCGGATCGTTCATCTTCCTTGGACCTACAGGGGTCGGCAAAACCGAGTTGGCGCGAGCGCTTGCGGAATTTCTCTTTGATGATGAAGGCGCGATGATTCGGATCGACATGTCCGAATACATGGAGAAGCACACCGTCTCCCGCCTGATCGGAGCGCCTCCGGGTTACGTCGGCTACGATGAAGGCGGGCAACTCACCGAAGCCGTAAGACGGCGTCTATATTCGGTGGTGCTGTTCGATGAGATCGAGAAGGCGCACGCTGACGTCTTCAACGTGCTGCTGCAGTTGCTCGATGATGGCCGCCTCACCGATGGACACGGGCGCACCGTAGACTTCCGCAACACGGTCGTGATCATGACCTCGAACATCGCAAGCCAGCTCATCCTCGGCTATCGCGGAGAGGACTACGAGAAGATGAAGGACGAATGCCTGGAGGTGTTGCGCCGGAGCTTCCGGCCCGAGTTCCTGAATCGCGTCGATGAGATCGTGGTGTTCCATCCGCTGGCCCGCGAACAGCTGCGACAGATCGTGGAAATACAGCTGGCGCGCCTACGCAAGCGGCTTGAAGAGCGCAAGATAGAACTCGAGCTGACCGACAAGGCGCGCGACTACTTGGCCGAGCACGGCTACGATCCGTCCTTTGGCGCCCGGCCGCTCAAGCGGCTGATCCAGCGCGAACTGGAGACTGCACTCGGCCGCAAGTTGCTGGTCGGCGAGGTCCGTGACAACTCGCGGGTGAAAGTAGACGCCAACGCCCGCGGCCTCGATTTCAAAAGTGAGGCCGCCGCACCGGCCGCCGCCTGACCATCCTCGCATGACCGCTCCTCGCACGCGGCTCAGTCCACAGCCGCGATAGATTCTGGCACTGCGCGCCGGCCGCCGAGCAGCGCGCCGGTCTTTCGGCCGACGTTGCTCACGCCAGAGCCCGCCGAACCCAGTGCGCACACCGCTTGCCTCCGCCGCTCGATCGCGTAAACTTAAGTATTGGTAATAGAGACCAAGCTCTATATAATTAATACTTATATTAAATAGAAGTTCAAACGCGCCGCGCAGCGCGGCGTATTTCGAGGAAAAACGATGGCAAGTGGAGTAATTGACCTTAGCATTCGTCCCCGCGAGCAACTGTCGCGGGGTCGCCTGATGCTGCGAGTTATCCTCGCAATCGCGGCCCTGGTTGCCGTGATAGCCCTGGCCATGCTGCCGGCTCCAGCCGGTGCGGCCTCGCAATCGGTCCTAATCAAAATGGCTGACACTCCCGCAGTCTATGAGCCTGCCAAGGTGACCGTGAAAGTGGGTCAGCCGGTCGAATGGATAAACACCGGCAAAAATGTCCATTCGGTGACGCTAGTTCCGGACGATGCGCAGAACCCCAAAGACGTTGCGGAACCCAAGGGGGCGGCCACCTTCGATTCCGGGTTCATGGCTCCGGGCAGCAAGTTTAGCTACACGTTCAGTGTACCAGGCACCTATCATTACTTTTGCGTTCCCCATGAAAAGGCGGGTATGGTCGGAGTCGTAGTGGTCAAGAAATAGAGCGGTGAACTCGGCCATCTCCAGTTGGCTTCGCGCAAGCGGCAGTGCCGTGATGGTTTCCGTCGCGACCCTGGGCGTCACGGTTTCGCCAGCGTGGCCATTCCCTTGGGACATCGACATGTATCGAGGCGCTGCTGTGCAACCGCTGTCGCGTGCGCCTCGGGTTATGCCCTCGGGCACGATGCCGGTGGACCGTGGAGAACCGCCGATGTCCACCGAGCAGATGACGGTCAGGCTCAAGAATACCTTGTCTGCGACACCGGAGAACCTTGCACGGGGTAAGGCCCTGTTTCTCACGAATTGCGCTCCCTGCCACGGGGAAAGAGGCCTGGGCAACGGCCCGGTGGCACATCTCCTCAAGGACCAGCCTAAAAACCTGGTGACTGGGCAAAGTAAAGAGTTGCCCGACGGCTATCTCTACGGAGTCATTCGCAACGGAATCCTGCTGATGCCGTCCTACGCTGATGCCATGTCTTCTTCGGAGCGATGGCAGGTGGTTCTTTTCGTCAGGTCGTTACAGCAAAGCGCCGTGCAGCAAAAAACCGCTCGGAAGTAGGTCCCGGCACCCGAGGCTCCCAATTGCGAGGCCGTCCGCGCGGGAGGGCTCGTCGCATATTGTAACCAGCGCATGGCTTTCGGCGGCTGCTACGTGCCCATTCGCTTCGCGGTGCGCGACCGCGATCTTCAAAACGCTGTCGTGAAAACCAAGGCGCGAGTGGCGCAGGAGGTCGCGCTGCCGTAGGGCGTCCACCTCCAGTGGGCAGGCGAATATGATGAACTTCAGCTGCGAATCGGCGCCTGGCAGTGGTGGTGCCCTTCGCGCCGTCGCTGATCGCAGGTGTGCTTTACGGAGCCACTACCTCACTCATCGACACGTTCATCATCGTGGCGCAGATTCCGGTCGCATGCGTCGGTGGCATTTCGCGCCGTGATAATCATCGACACGCCATTCAGTTTCTCGGCGGCTCTAGGATTCACTTCGATCTTCTGCATCGCCCGGTCATGGATGGCGTGCTGCTGAGCTTCTACATCCCTCAGCTCTGGGACGAGGGCCATCAGTTCGTTGAATCGATTGTTCTTGGCTCGACCGTCGGGTTTCGCCCCCACCGACGATGACGGCCACCGTGGATGGGTTGGGTCTGCTCCCTGCTGCGATCTCGGCGAAAATCGTGCGCAAACCCAACGACCGCTGCGCGATGTCGTCATCGGCGGATGCGTTGCTGACCGGGGTGCTTCAGCCCGATTCTGATCTGCCTGCTGCATTGGGACTTGCGGCGCGGCGACGAAGATACGACCTCTGGTCGAAACCTAGGCCGCAAATAGTCGGTTACGGGTCCTCGCCCAACCCGCGCAGGCCATGGTAAACGGCAGTAGGAGGATTCGACGATGGAATTCGAGACTCTTGGCAGCGGGTATGGCCTGCTGGAAGCACCCCGCATCGACGAGCAGGGCCGACTCTATTTCAGCGACATCCCCAACGGTGGCGTTTATCGGCGCAATCCCGACGGCCGCGTGGATACCGTCATCCCCAAGCGCAAGGGGGTTGGCGGCATG
>DASXMJ010000242.1 GCA_036495685.1 Candidatus Binataceae bacterium
CCCAGCCATGCGGGCGCACCTAGCGAATCGGGGCGGCCGAGTATTCGCACTACCGGGAAATAACTCACGCAGGCGAGCGGGACCACGAAAATCAACAATTTGCGAAACCAGCCCACGTAGACATCGAGCGGATACTGCGACGCCTCCACTCCGCCATAGGTGAGGGTGTTGGCAACCTCCAAGCTCTCGATGGTCCAGAACGAAAGCGTCGCCTGCAGGATCATGATTCCGGCGAAGAGCGCAACCCCGCCCGCGATGGTCGCGAGCAGGAGCGTGATGGTCGCGATGCTGAGATCGAGGTGTACAAAGTGCGCAGCGACCACCAGCACCACGGCGCCCTGCACAAATCTGTCGAAGCGAGTCAGGCGGCATTCATGCCCGAGCAATTGCAGCGGCGTGCTCCGCGGCCGCAGCAGCAGTCGATCAAAGTTGCCGGTCTTCACGAATTGGGGGCCAAAGATGTCGAAGCCCCGCACCGTCACTTCCGTAATTGAGAACGACATATTGATCACCGCGTAGAACACCGCGACTTCGGGAAAGGTCCATCCCTTGATTTGCCCGAAGTGTCGGAACAAGGCCCAGATGCCGACGAATTCGGCCGAGGTCGCCAGCGCCTGCGAAATCAACAGCATCAGGAACGACCCCGGGAACTGCATCTGCGCGCGCACCGAGGCGGCCAGGAAGCGCCAGTAGAGGCGGATACCGTTCACCGCTTCATCCCCCCTGCACCTCAAGCCTGCTCATCACGCGTTCCATCAGGCGGCGTCCGATCGCGATGAGCGCGGTGATCCAGACGACCATCTGCAGGAGTCCTGCCAGCGCCATCCGGCCGGCGAGATTGCCGGAGTAGATCCGAAACGGGATGTCCGCGAGTCCCGCGCACGGCTGAAGAAAGAGAAAGGTGCGCATCCAGCCGGGAAAGAACGGCAGCGGAACCAGAATCCCGGAAAGCAGCGTTACGATTTGCGTCGCCAGCAGGCTCGGTCCGCGGTCACTGATCAGCACCACCACCAGGAGGTTGATTAACATCAGGATCGCGCCGGAAAGCAGGACCGCCATCAACATGCCCACCACGAACAGCGCGGCCGCCCGCGGACTCGGCGGCAGCGCGAGACCCCATTGTCCGAGGCCGAGCAGCGGGACCACCAGCGCCACGAACGCCAACAGCATGGCGGCCCGCGGCACCATTCGCGCGCTTATCCACGCCAACGCCCGCGCGTACCAGAAGAAATACGTATCCAGCGGTCGCAGACGCTCGTAGGAGACATTGCCGCTGCGTACCATCTCGGTGATTTCCGGATCTCCCCACCACGGCATCAACATCAGGAACGCCTGCCCGAGCCATACGTACGCCACCGTTTGCGGGAAGCTGAGTGGTTGCCGCGCCGCTGCGCCATGAAAAAACGCCGCGAACACCATCACCTTGATGATTCCCCACCAGCACTGCGTGACGAACCCCGCGACCGCCGCCGCGCGATACTGCAGCATCAGCATGAAGCGTGCGGCGAACACCGAGCGGTACGATCGCAGCGACCCGGCTACGGCTGCCATCAGGCCTCGCTGGCGCCGTGAAGGTGGTAAAAGCGCGCGATCACTTCTTCGATTTGCGGCTGCTCGACGTGGACGTCGGCCAGTTCGTACATGGAGCTGATACTCTCGATTAGCTGCGGCACCGAGATGACGGCGGGATCGAATGACAGCTCGATCGAATTGCCGTCGCGATTGCGCACCACCGCCCCCGGAATATCCAGTGCCGGGGCCGCGCCCACAAAATCCGCGAACAGTCGTCGCTCGGTGAGCACCTCGGCTCGCAGCAGCGCGAAAGGCTTATCGGCCAAGATGACGCCGTTGCCGATCACGATTACGCGCTCGGCCAGGGCCTCAATGTCGTGCATGTCGTGGGTGGTGAGAATGACTGTCACGCCCTGCTTGCGATTCAGCGTTTTCACGAATTCGCGTACTGCCAGCTTTGATGGTGCATCCAGACCGATCGTCGGCTCATCAAGGAACAGGAGCGCAGGACGATGCAGCATCGCGGCGGCGATCTCGCAGCGCATGCGCTGGCCCAAGGACAACTGCCGAACCGGTTGGTCGAGCAGCCGCTCCAGGCGCATCAGGGAAATCATCTCATCGCGGGTGCTGCGGTACTCGCTCTCGGGAACGCGGTAGATGTCGCGCAGCAGGTCGAACCCGTCGATCACCGGCAAGTCCCACCACAGCTGGGTGCGCTGGCCAAACACCACGCCAATGCGCGCGACGTGCCGGATCCGATCGCGCCACTGGGTGAGCCCGTCTATTTCGCAGCGGCCGGACAGCGGCTCCAGGATGCCGGAGAGGATCTTGATCGTGGTTGATTTGCCCGCACCGTTGGGGCCGATAAAGCCCAGCAGTTCGCCGCGCTCCAGCGAAAAGCTGATGTGCTTGAGCGCGTGGACCAGGCGATAGCGGCGCGCGAACAGACCTTGCACCGCGCCCCAGACTCCCGGCCGGCGGTCAGATACGCGGTAGGTCTTCGACAGATTTTCTACGAGAATCTGCGGCATCCGGCGCGCACCCCGAGCGATGTGGAAACTACGGACACTAACCACGCGTGGGTGCGCAGTCAACGAGCAGCCAACTCCACAGCCAGTTAGTTTGCCCAGCGAATTTCGCGGCGCTCTGGTTGTCGCTTCGCCGGCGGGCCCGGCCCGGCGGGTCGTTGCGGACCTCTGAAGATTGGCTGATTCGCCGCGTGGGTTCCCTACTTTATGGTTGGCATCTCGAATTCTGCACCGATGGCAACTCCGGCCGGCCAGCGCGCGGTTATGGTTTTGAGCTTGGTGTAGAAACGCACACCTTCCATCCCGTGCACCGCATGGTCGCCGAACATCGAGTGTTTCCAGCCGCCGAAGCTGTGAAACGCCATCGGCACCGGGATCGGCACATTGATTCCGACCATTCCCGCCTGCACCCGACTGGCAAATTCGCGCGCCACCTGGCCGTCGCGCGTGAATATCGAAGCCCCGTTGCCAAACTGGTGATCGCTGACCAGGCGGGTAGCGCTGGCGAGATTCGCAGTGCGCACGACGGACAACACCGGACCGAAAATTTCTTCCTGGTAGATTTTCATATCAGGGGTCACCCGATCGAACAGGCACCCCCCGATAAAAAATCCGCCCTCGCATCCTTCTCCGCGAAAATCGCGCCCGTCGACGATCAGTTGGGCACCTTCCCTCACTCCCGCGTCGACGTAGCCGCGTACGCGCTCCAGGTGTGCACGCGTCACCAGCGGGCCCATCTCAACCTGCGGCTGATTTCCGGGACCGATGCGAAGATTCTGCACCCGCGGCCGAAGCTCGTCGATTAAGCCGTCGCCGGCCGAACCCACCACCACCGCGACCGACACCGCCATGCAGCGCTCGCCGGCCGAGCCGTAGGCGGCACCAGTCAGCGCATCCGCCGCCTGGCTTAGATCGGCATCGGGCATGACGATCAGATGGTTCTTGGCGCCGCCGAGCGCCTGCACCCGCTTACCGTGGGCGGCAGCGGTCGAATAGATGTACCGAGCAGTAGGGGTCGACCCAACGAAGCTGACCGCGGCAACCCCGCGATGCGCAAGCAGCGCGTCTACCGCCTGCTTGTCACCCTGCACGACGTTGAAGACACCGTCGGGCAGACCCGCTTCTTTGAACAGCTCCGCGATGCGAACCCCGGCGGAAGGATCGCGCTCCGATGGTTTGAGTACGAAGGTATTGCCGCACGCGATGGCGATCGGAAACATCCACATCGGCACCATCGCGGGGAAGTTGAAAGGGGTGATCCCGGCGCACACGCCCAAAGGCTGGCGCAGCGACCACGAATCGATTCCGGTCCCCACCGAATCGCTGAACTCGCCCTTGAGGAGCTGCGGAATTCCGCACGCGAATTCCACCACCTCGAGTCCCCGCGCAACCTCGCCGCGCGCATCGCCGAGAACTTTGCCATGCTCCGACGTGATTAGGGCAGCGAGCGACTCGGCGTCCCGTTCCAGCAGGTCTTTGAGCTTGAACAAGACCCGGGCACGGTGCAAAGGCGAAGTGCTCGTCCAGGCGGGGAAAGCCTTCGCCGCGGCGGCCACGGCAAGATCGACTTCCTCGGTTCCCGCGAAACGTACGTGGCCGGTGCATTTTCCGGTCGCGGGATTGAAAACTTCCCCAAAGCGATCGTTGCGGCCAGAGATTTTCGAACCACCAATGAAATGAGGAACCTGATCCATGATGCGTCCCCGCAATTGTCCTGACCCAAACTAACCCCGATCCAGCTACCTGAAAAGAATGACATTGTGTGAAGAGCTTTTTGAGCGAGGTCCGGAAGCCGGCACCCGCCATGTCGGCGCACTCGGTCGGCACTGGGCTTGATATAAGACGCTCGCCCGAAGCCGGTACCATTTTCGAAAAAGGAAGACCGCGGAGCGGCGCCTCTAACCTCGGCCTCGCGCCGAGGCAACCGAAGTCCGCCGGCGAGTCACCAGGTAAATGGGCACTCCGCTCAACACGATGATCACCCCGGGCCACGAGAACCGCGGTTTCATCACCAGCAGGTCGATCATCATTGCCGCTGCGGCAATCATGTATGCCGCGGGTACAAAAGGATATCCCCACGCTCGATAAGGGCGCGGAACATCGGGGCGGGTTTTCCGCAGCCGGAACACCGCGCCCACCGTGAGCACGTAGAAGAAGAGGGCCGCAAAAATTACGTAATCCAGCAGCTCGGAATAAGTGCCGCTCAGCGCCAGTAGTGCGGCCCACGCTCCCTGAGCGATCAGCGCAAACGCGGGGACGTTCGCGGCATTCAGACGCCGTGCGGCGGCAAAGAATACGCCGTCCTCCGCCATCGCATAAATGACCCGTGCCCCGGTCAGGATCAGGCCGTTGGCGCATCCGAACGCGGAGATCATGACGAGGATCGCGGTGAGCGATGCGCCTGCGGCGCCCCATACTACTTCCATGGCGGCCGAAGCCACGCGGTCGCTAGCGGCGTGCGCGATTCCGCGCGCGAAGACGTCGGGACCATGAGCGACTCCCGCCGCCGGAAGCTGGAACAGGTATCCGAGGTTGGTCAGCACGTACAGGAGGATGACCACGCCGCTGCCGAGGGCGAGCGCGCGCGGCAAATTGCGGCGCGGATTGCGGATTTCCGACGCGGCGAAAGTCACCGACGCCCACGCATCGGCCGAGAACAGCGCTCCCACCATCGCAGCTCCGAACACCGGCAGAAAGTGGGTCTGCGGCACGTCCTGGAAAAAAAATCCGTGTGCGCTCCCGAAGTTGGCGCGCAGCGCGGCCGGATTCGGAAACAGCAAGCATCCGACCAGCACAATCATCACCAGCGCAAGAATCTTTGCGGTGGTGAACGAGTTCTGCACCAGGCGCCCCAGATTCAACCCGCGCAAATTCGCCAAGGTGAGGACCACGATCACCATGATCGCGCCCACGCGTTCGCCGGAAAATCCGACAGTGCCGACGCCTAACCAGACCCGCGTACCGAGTACCGGCCACAGGACATCAAGAAAGCGTGCAAACGCTACCGCAACTGCTGCGATCGTTCCGGTCTGGGTGATCAACAGCAGTGTCCAGCCGAACAGAAAAGCCCACAGGCCGCCGTATGCTTCGCGCAAGTAGACGTACTGACCGCCCGCCTGGGGCATCATGGCGGCCAACTCTCCATATGCCAGTGCACCAGCGATCGTCATCAGTCCCGCGACGATCCAGGTCGCCAGCAGCGCTGCGGGGGAGCCAACCTGCCGCACGATATCCGCCGCCACAATGAAGATGCCGGAGCCAATCATCGAGCCGGCGACAAGGGTTATTGAATCGAATAGCCCAAGGCCCGGCCTGAGCACCGCTTCCGTCGGCCCAACTCTAGCCGCCGCTTGCTCCATAGGTGCATCATCGTAGCAGCGGCGTTTGACTTGCGCGCCGGTCCGGGACGCGATTGGCGGATTGATTTATTCCGGGTAGAGACCTAGCAAGATGGACTGTCGCACGAACAAAAGGAGAGCAACCGATGCCCCAGAAAAGGAAGACGGTTCCTAAAGGTAACCCGGCGCGCAAACGCACCAAGCCGGCTGCGAGCGGGTCGCAGCTCGAGCAGCTCAGAGCGATGGTGTCGCAACTCCGCGCACGCATTGAAAAGGAAGCGCACGCCCGCAAGCTCGACAGCCGCCTCATCAACGAAGCCAAGCGGGCGCGTGACGAGATCGTGCGACAGGTTACTTCTCTGCGTGACCAGGGAAAAAAGCTCGCCGAGCAGGTCCAGAGCACGCTTACTGACGCCAAGAAGAGAGAAAAGGCTCGTCAGGATGCGCTGGCGATCGTGACTGAGCTTCGCGAGGAACTGGCGCGCAGGACCGAGGACCTGCGTCTCAAGACCGTGGAACTAAGAAACCTCGCGCAAGAATCGGCGCATCGGGCTCGCGAGATAATTCAAGGCGCCCCGCCCGCGCCGCCGCCAGGTTCGGGCGAAGCGGGTAGCGAGGAAGAACGATAACTTCCAGGCGGATCAGGCAAACCCGACGCGTTCCCCCCGTCGAACCCGCCCTGGAAAATTGAAGGAAAAGAGGGTGGTTAACCGCGCGCCGCCCTTCATGGGGCGGCGCGCGGGATTATCCTTGAGCCGAAGTTGCTTATGGAGCTGCCGGACTGGCTGCCGGGCTGCCCATGTCCCCCCCAGGGCTGGGTGCAGCCGCTGGGCTCGCTTCAGCGGAAGCGGACGCTTCCGGAGCGGCTGGAGCGGTCTCCTCAGATTTGCTGCAGGCGGCCCCCAGGAACAACGCAACTAGTGCCAGAAGCAGGACTTTGCGCATCGTTTCCTCCTTGAAATCCTAGATAACCTAGACAATAGCGCAAAAACCGAAAACGCCGCCAACAATACGATAGGCGCAGCACAACTTCAAGCGCGAGTACGCACAGGTAACAGAGGGGCAAAGATCGCTGCTGCGCCGCTCAATTTCATACCACTATTTTGAAATGAGTTTCCGCGCGCTATTATCAATTCGAACGTCTGTCGTGGGGAGGATGGGAAGTTGGAGCGTAGCAGGCGCTTTTCAGTCGCGCTCGATCGAGTGCGCGCCGACCAGAATGGTTCAGTGGTCGAACCCGAACTGGATATGAATCGGCAACACCGCCGGGAGTCAGCGTTGTTGCTGCGATTCTGGCGGCTCATTCAATGGTTGACGCCGGAGTCTGGAATGGTGGGACCGCCGATGAGATCTATCGCGCGGGAACTCGAGGAGCGGTTTCCGTCACGCGATATCTGAGACGTTCCCAAAGCGGGCGTTCTCGGGAGGGGAGATTTGATGGCGCAACTTGTGCGCATTTCCAGCGGCGCACCGTGGGAACCGGTCGCTGCTTATTCGCGAGCCGTCAAAGCCGGCGAGTTCGTCGCGGTATCGGGTACCACTGCCATCGATGAGCGGGGCCTGGTGGTCGGCGGTGGCCAGATGTACGTACAAGCACGTCAGGCGCTGCTCAACATCCGCGCGGCGCTCCACAGATTGGGGCTCTCGATGCAGGATGTGGTTCGCACCCGGATGTTTGTTACCGACATCTCGCGCTTCACCGAGGTGGCCCGCGCGCATCATGAGTTCTTCGCCGAGGCGCCGCCTGCCTCGACGATGGTGGAAGTAAGCGGACTGGTCCACCCGGCGATGCTCATCGAGATCGAAGCGGATGCCTATCGCGGTTTCGCGCCCGCACCCAAGGCGCCAGACAGATCGAAGCCCAAGATCACTGGAAAGAAAAAATCCCCCTCCAAATCGAAGCGCCGCAGATAACCGAGTAGTCGCAGTGCGCGATTCACCCTGCGACTTGTCGGTTATCCGGAAGATGAAGACTTCTTACTGATTGAGCGACGCCGCGCGCATCGCCGCTTCACCCAACGCTGAATTGAACGCGTTCTGCGCCGCGGTCATGTAGGGCGCCGGGTATACGCCGACCAGAACCGTTGCGATCGCGGATAAACCGATAGCCGCAACCAGCGCGGGCCTGCGCGTCATTCGCACGGGTTCCACACCGCCCTCCTCCATGTACATCGCGACGATCACCGAGATGTAGTAAAAAGCCGCGATCACGCTGTTAACCACCGCGATTACCACCAAATAGGTGTAACCCTGCCGCAGCGCCGCGCTGAAGATGTAAAACTTGCCCATGAAGCCGGCCAGCGGTGGTACCCCGGTGAACGACAGCAGGAACACGGCCATCGCTGCGGCCAGCGCGGGCGAGCGGGTTGACAGCCCCCGATAGTCAGCAATCAGATCTCCCGCGAGCTGTCGTCGTTCGAGCGCGACCACAATTCCGAATGCTCCCAGGGTCGTGAAAGCGTATGCCAGCAGATAATAGAGCACCGCGGCACCACCCTCCGCGCTGGCCGCGATCATCCCGACCAGCACGTACCCGGCATGCGCGATAGCCGAGTACGCCAGCATCCGCTTGATGTTCGTCTGCACCACCGCGATGACGTTGCCGGTGGTCATGGTCAAGACGGCGAGGACCCACAGCGCGCTAGACCATTGACCGCTGATCGGCAGAAAGCCCACCAGGAAAATTCGCACGAACCCCGCAAACGCTCCCAATTTCACGCCCACTGCCATGAACGCGGTGATTGGAGTCGGCGCACCCTCGTAAACGTCCGGCGCCCACATGTGGAACGGCACCGCCGCCACTTTGAAGCCGAACCCGACCAGTAACATAGCCAACCCCAGCCGCAGCAGCGAGTTGGAGGTCATCGACCCGGAAAGCGCGGTGCGAATGACGTCAAGCTTGATCGACCCGGTCGCGCCATAGATGAGCGCGATTCCATAGAGCAGAAAGCCAGTCGAGAAGGCACCCAGCAGAAAATATTTGATCGCGGCCTCGTTGGAGCGCGGATCGCGGCGGCGCATTCCCGCGAGCACGTAGACCGCAATCGACATCGTTTCCAGCCCCAGGAAGATGACGACCAGGTCGCCCGCGGCTGCCATGAGCATCATGCCCACCGTCGAAAACAGCAGGAGCGAGTAGTACTCGGCGCCGGCGAGATGATTGTCACTGGCGTAGTCGAGGGACATCAGAATCGTGAAGGCCGCCGTTATCAGGATGGCCAATTGGAAAAATGCAGAAAACCCGTCGACCGCCAGCGCACCCCCAAAAGCAAACCCGGTCTGCCCGACCTGCCCCAGCGCCAGAACGAAGGCGACGCCGAGCGTCGCCAGGGCAAGCCATCCCAGGCCTTCGCTCTCGTCATCGGCCATACGCACTCCCGCCAGCAGGACGACCATTGCACCAATGGTGACCGCGATGAGCGGCAGTATCGGGAGCCAGGCGAAATTGATCGCGGCGAGGCTAAAAGGATTCATTGCACCGAAGCGGTTTCCAGCGCCGGGTTGTGCGGACGGTTGAGCGGCGCGACTGCGACTCGCCGGTGCGCGCGTTGCTCGAGGCGGACCTGCTCGATTCGCACGCCCGCGAGCATGCGCTCGACCGATGGCTGCATTCGCGAAATCAGCGGGGCCGGGTAAAGTCCCATGAACAGCATCAGGGCCATGAGCGGCACCATCACCGCGATCTCGCGTCCGGTCAGGTCCCGAATCGTCGCATTTACCGCGTGGGTAATCGGTCCGAACATCACGCGTTCATAGGTCCAGAGCAGGTAGAGCGCGCCCAGTATAATTCCGCTGACCGCGAAGGCGGCGGCCGGCCACGAGCGCAGGAAGGTGCCGACCATGATCAGAAACTCCCCAATGAACCCGTTGAGCCCCGGGAGTCCCACCGAGGACAACATCGTGAACATGAAGATGCTCGCGTAGATCGGAATGCTCTTCCACAGTCCGCCGAATTCAGCAATCTCGCGGGTGTGGCGCCGCAGGTACAGCATCCCGACCAGCAGGAACAGTGCGCCGGTCGAAATGCCGTGATTAAGCATTTGATAAATCGCGCCGACGAGCCCTTGCGGATTCAGCGCAAAGATTCCCAGCATCACGAACCCGAGATGGCTGACCGACGAATAGGCAACCAGTCGCTTCAGGTCCGGCTGATTCATCGCAAGCAGCGCGCCGTAAACGATTCCGACCACCGCAAGCGCGAGGAAGAGCGGGACCGCCTGGACCGCGACCGCGGGAAAAAGCGGAATCGCAAAGCGCACGAAGCCATAGGTGCCCATCTTCAGCATGATACCTGCCAGGATAACCGAGCCCGCCGTGGGCGCCTCGCTATGGGCGTCGGGCAGCCAGGTATGCACCGGCCACATTGGCACCTTGATCGCGAAGGCAAGGGCAAACCCGGCGAACAGCCAGCGTGCCTCGGTCTCGGACAGCGGAACCTGATAGAGCAGCGGCAGGTCGAAACTAAGCCGGCCCAATGCCTGCCTCGCCGCGAGTACCAGGTAAATGATCGCGACCAGCATCAAGAACGAGCCGACCATGGTGAACAAGACGAACTTGACAGCCGCGTAGATCTTGCGCCCGTGCCCCCAGATGCCGATCAGGAAGTACATCGGGATCAGCATCACTTCCCAGAACACGTAAAACAGGAACAGGTCGACCGCAAGCAGCGCCCCGAGCAGCCCGGTCTCGAGTACGAGCAGGAAAAAACAGAATGCCCGAGGACGCTCCTCGATGTCGCCGCCGGCTGAATACAGCAAGGACAACGAAATCAGGATCGTGGTCAACACGGCGAGCAGCAGGCTGATCCCGTCTATCCCGAGGTGATAGGAGATGCCAAACTGCGGGATCCACGAATACTGCTCTACGAATTGATAGCCCGGTTCCCTGCTGTCGAACGCGGCGAACAGATAAAAGCTGATCGCAAGCGGCACCAGCGAGAACACAAACGCCGAGTTCCACGTGGCGCGTTCGTCGTTAAGCATGAGGACAAAAATCGCGCCCAGCAGCGGAAAGAAGACCAAGGCGGTGAGGATTCCACTCTGCATTAGCGAATCACCAGGTACAGGTAGTAGGCGACTATGCCGATGACCCCCAGCAGGTACACGAACGCATAGTGCTGCACGTTGCCGTCCTCGACTCGCCGCGCCGCCTCTCCGCCACTCTCCACCGCCAGCCCCGTTCGATTCGCGGTGCCGTCGATGACCAACTGGTCGATCCCTCGATCGAGAATCTGATCGGAGATGAAAAACAGCGGACGCGTGACCAGCAGATCGTAAAGCTCGTCGATGCGATATTTCTCAAGCAGCAGGTGGTACAAACCGCTAAGGCGCGCTGCGACCAACTGCGGCACGCCCGGGAGCCGCAGGTAGCAAACATAGGCGAGCAAAATGCCGATGCCGCCCAATCCGGTCGCCACCGCGGAGAGCATGGCCGGCGAGGCCGGAACCGCGGGCTTGAAATCGCCCACCACCGGGGAGAGGAACTTCGCAAATGCATCGCCCCACAGCAGCCCATCGGGCAGCCCCACCCAACCACCAATGGTCGCAAAAACCGCGAGCACCACCAGTGGGATAGTCATGATCCGGGGCGACTCGTGCAGGTGAGGCAGCTTGCCCGGCTCGACTCGCGACTCGCCGAAGAAGGTCATGAAGAGGAGCCGGAACATGTAGAAACAGGTGATGCCGGCCGTGATCGCTCCCAGCAGCCAGAGCCAGAAATGACCTGAGGCGTAGGCACCCTCCAGGATCAGGTCCTTGGAAAAATAGCCGGAGAAACCCGGCACCGCGCAAATCGCGAGCGTGGCGATCGTCATAGTCCAGAAGGTGATCGGCACTCGCGTCCGCAGCGCGCCCATCTTGTTCATGTCCTGCTCGCCCTCGAGCGCATGGATGACCGAGCCGGCGCAGAGAAACAGCAGTCCCTTGAAGAACGCGTGCGTCATGAGGTGAAAAATGCCCGCCGCAAATGCTCCCGAACCCACGCCCAGGAACATGTAGCCGAGCTGGCTTATGGTGGAATAGGCGAGCACTCGCTTGATGTCAGGTTGGACAATCGCGATGGTGGCCGCAAAGAACGCGGTCAGGCCACCAATCGTCGCGACTACCGCCATCGCGTCAGGCGCGAGCACATAGAGAAAATTGAGCCGAGCGATCATGTACACGCCCGCGGTAACCATGGTGGCTGCGTGAATCAGGGCGCTGACCGGGGTTGGCCCGACCATCGCGTCCGGCAGCCAAACGTAAAGCGGAATCTGCGCCGACTTGCCCGTCGCCCCCATGAACAGCAGGAGCCCGGCCGCGGTAGCCGCGCCGGTGCCAATCAGCCCCGCGTGCGCCTGCATGTCGACGAAGTTCAGCGACCAGATGCCATGATGCGCGAATACGGAGAGGAGCGTGAAAATGCCGAGCAGGAAGCCGGCGTCGCCAGTTCTGGTGACGATGAACGCCTTGCGGCCGTTGTAAGCGAATTGCGGATTCGTGTACCAGAAGCCGATCAGTAGGTAGGAGCACAGACCCACGCCTTCCCATCCGATGAACATCATCGCCAGGTTGTCCGCCAGGACCAGGATCAGCATCGAGAGCGCGAACAGGTTCAGATAGGTAAAGTAGCGGGCATAGTCGTCGTCGTGCGCCATGTAGCCGACCGAGTAGAGATGAATGAACGCGCCCACCCCGCTCACGATCATCACCATCACGGCGGAAAGCGCATCGACTCTGAGACCGAGGTCGACGTGAAAACTCCCGGCCTCGAGCCATCTCCACAGCGGGCAGAAAAGCGCACTCCCTGCCGGCAGCGTCATCAGGGTGACGAACGCCCAGGTCGCCACCGCAAAGCACAGGAACATCACTCCCGGCCCGACCAGGTTGACCGCACCGCGCCCGAGCCGCGGCCCCAGGAACAGGTTGAACAGCACGCCCAAGGCGGGAAAAACCAGAATCAGCGCAAGCGCGGCAAACTCAAGGTTCATGAGCGATCACCATCTCAGCAGGGTCAAATCGTCGGCATGAACTGTTTCGCGATTGCGGAAACTCGAAATGATAATGGCCAGGCCCACGGCAGCTTCCGCCGCGGCGACCGTCAGGACGAAAAACACGATTGCCTGCCCGTCCATGGTCCCGAGCCGACTTCCGAGCGAGATGAACGCGAGGTTGACCGCGTTAAGCATC
>DASXMJ010000243.1 GCA_036495685.1 Candidatus Binataceae bacterium
AAGCTGCGGAGGATCACCTAGCGGGACATCCCGACAACGAAATGTCCCGGCGTTACCGTGTATGAGGTTTTCGGGAGGGAGAAGGACCACACGCAGCCTTCTCCCTCTCCTACTGCGCCTTCTACCTAGAAGAAGACAAAGGATCGGACCACGACGTTCTTGCGACAGGGAGCGTCCTCGGGCGCAGTGGGGTCGATGCAGGCACTGTGGAACGACCACCGTGAGACCGAACCGTCAGTGACTGAGTCATAGCACTTGAGCATCGAGACCTCGGTGGGTTTCTGCTGGGGAAACCAGTACCACTCGTGGTTGGCGCGGTAGGTGAAGCGGGTGGTCTCGCCGACGCGGTCGTCGTAGATGCGATAATTGGTGATGTAGGGCTGATCGGCAAAAGAGGGCCACGCACAGAGCACGAAGGGGTTCTGGCGCACGGTTTCCATCGGCTTGGCGAGGTTTATCGACGTGAACCGCCGCGACATCTTCGCGTCGGCCTGCTCCTCAGTGTAGTGCTGCTCGCGCCCGAAGTTCCGGAGGTTCTTGGTGAGCAGCTCGCGGCAGCGCACGCGGCCGCTATTGTCGTTCAGGTCGTTGTGCACGAGGTACGCGTAGTTGGCGTTGACACCCGGGTTCTTTTTGTCCTGGTCCTCTCGGCGGTCGCCCTGGTAGTCCTTGTCAAACACGTCGTGGTTGTACACCAGCGCATCGGTCGCACCCGGGAAAAACTCCAGGAGGAGCTTCTCCACCTCCGGATAAAACACGCGCTCCACCTCGGCCGCGTCATAAAAGTTCTTGCACTTGGACTCGCAATACCCCAGCGCAACGCCAAGCTTGTCCATGCACGCGGGGCTCGTGGGCGAGAGACCCGGGTAGTACTCTTCTATTCGTCGCGCGTCGCGCAAAACCTGAGGAAAATAGAGGCTCCGCCGCCCGATCTGCTGCTCTTCCTTGCGCAACGCTTTCGCCTCGGCCTCGCGCGCCGGATCTCGCCACAGCGCGTTGGACGAGACGATGGAGTAGGACGGCCGCTCGTAGACGGTATAGCGCAGCGGCAGCGCCACGCCCCCCTCTGGAGCTTTGATGTTGTTCGCTCGAATATATTCCAGACACTCTGACGAGCTACGAAACCCGACACCCCACTTGGTCTCGATCGGACCGGGGGGAGCTTTGTCGATCATATCGATGACCGCCTGCCCTTCCCCCGCGGCAATCAGCTCGAGCGCATCCTTCGTCGCCGCAGTCGTCCCCGCATCTCCGTCTCGATCGAGCGACATGTAGGATAACCCGCCGTTCGCAGCGAAGGGGGGTGGCTGTCCTTGTGTGAGTTGAAAAGGAGGCACATAGGCCGACGCGTCAGCCCCTGCAAGGTGGTTCTCCATGGCCTTAAACCTGTCCATAGTATGCCCCTCAGTTAGAATATTAAATCGTGGCACACAGGTTTTGTAGCTGTAAATGCGGGAGTGAGTCTACCAGCTCCAGGCGAACTGGGCATAGAAGGAAAAGCGGCCCAATTCGAAGAAGTGGGCTAACGTTCTTAGCGAGCGATGAGGTGTGATGGATTACCAACGAAAGATTCGCTGCAATGACGGTATTCGCTAAGGAATGCGCGTGCTTGGCTTCCTTCCATGGCCGCAATCGCAATGGAATTTCGACACCAACAAGCGTAGGGAACGGGGAGGGAGACCAACAATGGCCAAGAAGACGCTCACAGATGCCTTCGGCGGCAAGATCACCACCCTGGAAGAACAGCGCGCGATTTGGCTCGATGCCCTGCACGAAGACGCCATCTGGGAGGGCCCGACGTTTGAGATCCCGGTGACGATGATCGGGCGGGAAGCGGTGAGCCGGTTTATGGAATTCCTGTTGAGCGTGGTCCCGCGCTTCAGCACGAAACCGGTAGCGGTTTATCCCACCGCCGATCCGGATACGATCATTCTGGAGGCGTCGGGCGGCGGCGAGACCGTTGACGGAGGCCGCTATTCACAGCGCTATTTCACGATGGTCACCACCAGAAATGGTCAGGCTTTCCGAATGCGCGAATACGTCAACCCCTTCCAGACCTACAAAAGCTTCGGGAAAGAACGGTGGGAGCGGGTAATCGCTGAGATCGCGGCCAAACACAACAGATCCTGGCCCCCATCCCAGGCACCGGACCCGATCGTGCTGCCGCCATTGAAGTAAAACGCCGTGCAGTGTGCCGCACCGAAATCGAGCGAGGATCGCTTGGGCTACAAGTGTTCCACATCTGCTCGGTCTTGCCATTCTTGCTCTGACTTTTAGGAAACCTACGTCTGATCAGAACATGTAAGTGATGCCGACGTTGGAAAATGCCACGTTGCCCGCTGGACCTGTGTCCTCGAGAAAGCCTCCAGTGATAAAGCCTGCCAGGTTGAGAGCGATAGTCGTATGCGCATCGAGCGCCCAGTCCAGTTCAAAATTTGCTTGATTGCCGATGTACCTTGCCCTACTGCCGCCGCTGGGCCGCAGGAGAGCGCCCCCGATAGCGTAGACACCGTCATTGAGACTCTCTCGCCAAAACCATCCCCAGTCGAAGTCGCAAGTTAAGTTCTGAAGGAGAGTCAGCATGAGGACTGGATGCACATCGAAGAGGTTGTAAGGCCCGAACATAGTCAGCTTCGGTCCAAAGTAGGCGCCCCGGGGGAATAGAGGATTGAAGGTGTTGAGGGTCCCGCCCTTGGAATTTTGTGCCCCACTGGCAACATCAGCACGCAGGGCAAGCCTGGGCAGAAAGTGCGCCGGAAAGGTGAAGCCCGTTTCGCTGGCCACGGTCCATGCGCTGATAGCGTTACTCCCGAACGATCCCACTTGGTATACAAGCTCCCAGTTGTAGTCCAAGCCAGGACTAAAGGGCGCGCCAGGTTGGTGATTGAACAATCGAGTTCCCAAGCTATTGCGAATTTCACGGCCACTGCCCGACTCATAGTAGGCGCGCGTTGTATCAATTCCGAGATAGTAGAGATCGGCTTCTCCAGTCCGATCGACCAGAGGTAGCGGGACGGTCCCGTATGCGCCCCAGAATGTCTGCTGGAGACTCGGACCATCGTCGAAAGTTCCGGTGTTCTCGTTAGTTGGTTTGACGCCGAACACCTCCAACCGAAGTGTCTCCGTTTTCGCGATGAGCCGGGCGCCGTAGAAGCTGGACTTCACGTTAACGCCCTCGTTGTTGTCCACGAGTCTACCAGTGCCATATACCAATTCTTGTTGGCCGAGCCGCACGGTGATTGATCGCACGTCGTCGAGTCCAGTGCTGACGTCAACGAATGCCTCATGGAAGTCGCCTTGGTCCTCGTCGATATGGGGACGGGGGCCCGCATTGTTGCCCATCTCTTTCGCGTATTGAAAAGCACTATATATACGGAAATGAGACCCGAGAGTTACGCCCACCGCAGGAATGACACGTTGAAGCCAATAACCACTGATGGTTTGAGGGCCTTTACCCCATATTTCATTCTGGAACCATTCATATTCGGAACGGTTTTCCAACCAGTAAGTTAGATAGTAATCCCCGTTTTGATTTAGCGGCTGGTACTTTAGTGGATCCCACGGATCCGTGCGGTATGCAGGATTAGCGAGAAAGGAAAAGTCTTCGTCAGCCTGATTAACGGGCGTCAGCACGGGTCGGACGGGATTGGGCGGTGGTCCGGGGGGCATTGGCTGAGGCGTCTGAGCCCAGGCGCAGGTGGAGAACCCGAAAATCAGCAGGATCACGAAAGCGACAGGCGGAATTAATCTCCCAAAGTGCGCACCTCGACTGCCGCAAGTGGGCGTACTGACTTCGGCTTTCAAAGGACCAATATAAGGCGCCCGCGAAGTTGCCCGCCATCCAACCTCTCGATAGGCCGCGCGTCCGTCGGCGAGAGCGATCACCAGATCGATTGGCGGCGGCTGGAACCTGGTCTGCTCGAAAAACGGTCGCACAGCTGCAACCAGCTCTCCAGAGGCAACTGCGTCGCGGGCACGGTTGTTATCGAACGGCTCACTGGATTCTGAACATTACGGCTGACGTTCTGGAGTCTCAAGCAAAATGAGTAGCTTCATGTGATCAGGAATGCGCTGATGAAATTCAAACAAAGCGATTTCCAGGACGTGAGCGTTCGTGGCAAAGGTTTAAAAATTAATCCAAGCATTAAAAGATTCCCGGTATCAGATGCCAAGGCACCTTGGCGCAGTATTCCTCATAACCGGGCAGGTTTTTGGCGAGGAATTTTTCTTCGTCGAACAACCGCCACACGAGGCCGAGGATCGTGAGGACGGAGGCGATGAGCCCCCAGTAGGAGCCGAGCGCCAACGACATTCCAATGAAATATACTGCCGCGCTCGCGTACATCGGGTTGCGCACAATCGCATAGGGGCCGGTGGAGATCACTCTTTGACCTTTGGCGACTTCGACGGTAGCGGAGCCAAAAGAGTTTTCCTTGAAAACCCGGAACACCATCCACAGTGCAACTATTATGATGATGTCGCCCATTATCGAAAGCCACGATGGAACATTGGACCAGCCGAAACGGCGGTCAAGGCCGGGGACCACGAACGCTGCGATGGCCGCGAGTCCCGTGCATAGCACGATGATCTTTTGGATGGTTCGCTTCTCGGCCGTCGGGCCGGCCTTCGTCCGGTTCTCCACCAATATAGGGTCTTTTGACATGAAGAGTATGAGAAGAACGCTCGGCACGGCGCTCACTCCAAGATAGGACCAAGCCTGCCAGTAATCGATTGTTCCCGCCGAAAAGAACAGCGCAAGCGCGATAAGGACAGAGATCGCGACACCGTCGAGCCACATTTTTGCCCTAGGATTTTTCATGATCAGATCAATGACGATCTTATCGCGAGCACCAGCCTTCTGGTTACGACCACCACTTCGACCGATCGGTTGGATTCGACTTCTGCCGCGGGATCTGAATGCCCGACGTATAGCTCGACCAACCCAGAGTCCAGCGAAACAAATGCTAGAGCATGGAGTAAGGGGTCGCCCGTTTCATTTCCGCCGCACCCGAGAGATGTCTAGGGCTTTTTTCAGACGACGCCATTCGCCCGGTGCGGTGAATCACGAGCCCAAGTTTGCCCACCGAATGGCCGGCCTAGGCCGAAGGTCTTCATCAGTCCGAAGGCCGATGCGACTCCAAGCGCCTCACCGCCCCGACCTCATCAACTAGTGCCGGTTAAAAGCCTTTCGCGGTCGAACATCGGCGTCACGATCCTCCAACTCAACGCGTTGGCGAGCAGCAGCAGCACCGCGAGGACGATCGCGAGGCCGAACGTCGCGTGAATCACGTCGAATGCGATGAGCGATGTCGCCACGCCCACCGGGAGACTCCCGAGGAGGCTGAGCTGCTGGGCGACTCGAACGTCGCTCGAGCGGGTGGAGACAGCTATGCCGACCCAAACCGAAAAGGCGGCGAGGAGCGGCGTGAAGAACACCTGGGCGAGGATGTCCGGACCGTGGAGGATCGCCGACGCGACGGCGGGATGCGCGAAGCACGCAACGAAGGCAAGGAAGAATGCGAACACTGCATAGGCGATTCCGGTCGACGGAGCGAGTACGGCCAGCGCCTTTCCGAGCAGGAATTCTTCGCGACGAATTGGTGTCGTCAGAACCGGCTCAAGGGTTCCCTGCTCGCGTTCGCCGGCGACCGCGTAGGCGGCGAGCATGGCAGGCGTGAGTACCGGGAGGGCGAGCATGTAGAGCAAGACATGCCCGTGGCTGAGTTGGGCTGCTTTCGACGCGGGCACGATGTACACGACAACGATCGGTTGAATGAGGAAGATGAGCGGGAAGATCGCCAACGCAACGAGCACGGAGCGGTTGCGGCGGTACTCGCGCAGCTCTTTGCGGAAGATGGCCCCGATTCGCCTCTTGCTCACGCTGACCTCGGATCTGCGTCCACATCTTCGTTGACTAGCTCCAGGTACACGTCTTCGAGTGAGTGATACGACTCGCTGATCGCCAGCACGTCGGCTCCGGCTGCCACCAGCGCTCGAGTTACACCTGGCGCGGCGAGCGCAGGGTCGGAGACCGTGAGAACGTATCCGGACTGGCCCTTCAAGCTCCAGCCGTTGACCCCCGAAAGGCCGCGGAACACCCGGTCGGGATCCGGAAGCGGAGCGCTGGTCCGGATCGTGAGAGTTCTGGCGAACAGTTGGTCCCGGAGCTCGTCGGGGCGGCCGATCGTACGCAGGGTCGTGTTCAGGATCGCGACCCGGTCGCAGAGACGTTCTGCTTCCTCTAGCCGATGGGTCGTCAGGAAGATCGTGACGCCCCGCTTGCGGAGCCCGATGATCAGTTCGTGGACCTCTCGAGCGGCGACCGGGTCGAGGCCGGAGGTAGGCTCGTCGAGAAACAGCACCTCAGGGTCGCTGAGCAGCGCCCTGGCCAGGGCGACCCGTTGGCGTAAGCCCTTGGACAGGGCGCCGCAGATATCCTGAGCACGGTCGGCCAAGTTGACCGCTTCCAGCGAACTCGCGATGCGAGCCTTCGGGTCGGCCACCTCGTACAAGTCGGCGAAGCATGTGAGGTTCTCGACGACGCTCAAGCGCAAGAAGAGTCCCGGTGACTCAGGCATGATCGCGATTCGTCTGCGGATCTCAACGCCGTTTTCGGGCGTGAGCGGAAGGCCGGCAACCGCCGCGAAGCCTGAGGTCGGGGCAATGAGAGTACCGA
The DNA here is from genome assembly GCA_036495685.1 of Candidatus Binataceae bacterium. NCBI lineage: Bacteria > Candidatus Binatota > Binatia (SeqCode) > Binatales (SeqCode) > Binataceae (SeqCode) > Binataceae bacterium (SeqCode). The sequence goes on from DASXMJ010000243.1 coordinate 6,677, forward strand.
GCGTCCGCACGGTCGTGGTCTTACCGGCGCCGTTGGGGCCGAGGAAGCCAAACACCTCGCCGTAGCCGATCTCGAAGGAGACGTCCTTGAACGCGACGCGGTCACCGAATCGCTTCGACAGATGTCGGACCGACAATGCTGGACCCGTAACCGACTGATGAAAAATTGCCTCTTGCGCGTCCGCATGTGCTGGGCGAAGCGTGTGTGACCAAGAATTGGATCTTTTGCTCATTCACACCCGCTTTTCGCGAAAATATCGACGGGTTCCAATGAACAACTTCGACCCTGATCGCGTTGAACAACTTAGTTAATTTTCTCTCGCCGATAGACGGGCGCACGGTGCCGTAGCCGTCCTAGAATCGTTCACGAAGGGTGCAGATTCACCTCCAAGCTGTAGCGCCGGCGAGTGTCGTGGATGACCATTGCACAACCCTGTTCGGCCGCACAGATAGGAACTGCGCACGTCCGGCACTCTTATCGTACGGACTACCCTGGAGGAGTACTGGGTATTGCCCCGAAGGTGAGGGTCGATAGATGTCCGAGAATAGACGCACGCCATCGCGCATAGGAATGGGTACGCTGGTTTCGACGACTACACTGGCCATAGGCGGCTTATGATTTCAGCGGGTGGGCTCGGGCGAGCGCTTAAGCCTCGGCATCACTTTACTGGCTATCAACTCGATCGATCGCATGATCTTGTCGTGCGGTGTGGTGTACATCTGCATGAAGAGCAAGGCTTCGTCCACCCCCGCATCCGAGAGATATTGCAGGACTTTGAGGCAGGTTTCGGGACTGCCGATACAGGCGCCGCCGGCCTTGACGATCTCCGACATCGGTACCGAACGCGCCGCATCATACGCGGTTTCCTTCCAATACTTCATGAACCATTCGTAGGAGCGCGGAGGCTTACCGTCGATCCAGGGGGCGAACAGATTGCGCACCGCGTCGCCGTACATTCTGAAGTTCGGCCCCTGAATCGCCAGGGCTTCCTCGTCGGTGTCGCAGCAAAGTGTGAAGGTCAACAAAGCAAATTTGTTGTTGACCGTCGCACCAATCGGTTTGCAGTTCTTGATTCGTTCACGGTAGAGGCGAACGAAGTCGTTCGACTGGCCCTGCCCAATTCCAAAACCCAGCGCGCCCAGGCCATGATCGGCCGCGAATTCCAGCGTGGCCGGCTGAGTGCATGCCACCCACATGGGCGGATGCGGCTTTTGGACCGGCTTCGGCACGACCTGGCGCTCGGGCATTCGCAGAGTCCGGCTTTCATAGTGGAAATTTTCTTGCGTCCACATCTTCGGAAGGATGCTCAGCGCTTCCTCCCACTGGGGACGAGTATCGTCAGGATCGACTTCAAAAGCGGAAAGTTCCGATTCCGAGATTGCACGCCCCCCGCCGAACTCGACCCGCCCGTTTGACAGCAGATCCAGGGTGGCGATGCGTTCAGCCACCCTCAGGGGATGGTTGATGCGGAAAGGCAGCAGCACGATCCCGTGTCCCAGGCGGATGTTTTTAGTCTTGGCGGCCAGATGCGCCAGGACGAGCTCCGGCGAGGAACTGTAGGAGAATCCGGGCAGAAAGTGATGCTCGGTAAACCATACACAACGGTAGCCGAGTTGGTCGGCGAGCATCGTCTGCTCGATGCACTGATCGAATGTGCGCCTCACACTGGCCTCGGATAGGTCCGAGGTTTCGAGCTCGAAAAACAGACTCACGTCCACGGGCAGCCCTCCCATCAGGGTATTTTCGTTTCGAATGTCGCTCTCATTTGATCGCCAGCGGCGCGACCGGTGAGCCGACAGCACCCGGAATCAACAGCGGCTGCGCGACCAACATGAATTCGTAGATTTTGTCCTTTGCGCAGTCGGCGGCCAGCTCATCCAGCGCCCAGATCTCGCCCAGCATCAATCCCATCTCCCGCAACGTCAGCATGTGCAGCAACAGCGGGGTGTCTTCGATCTCCGCGGGGCTGACCTCGACCGCGACGTTATCGACCGCCACCGCCGCCGCCTTCTTGTCATGCAGCCATTCGGCGCAGCGCCAACTCAGACCGGGCGATCCCGTCAGGAATGCACCGCCATCCCGGGTCTCGACGAAGCGTCCCCACCATCCGGTGCGCACCAGCACCACGTCGCCTTGCTCCACCGTAATGTTCTGCGCCCTGGAGGTCGCATCGAGTTCCTCGGGCGTAACGATGGTGTTGGGCGCCAGATGCTTGAGCCCGTTATTGCGCGCCACATCGAGCAAAACGCCCCGAGTAACTATCTGGCCGCGTTCAGCCACCTTCTCGATTCCATTTTTGGCGGTGCCCAAGCCGGTGACTGCCGAAGCCGGATAGCCATTGTAGAGCTGGTGGTCGTACCAGACGTGAGACAGTGCGTCCCACTGTGTGCCGGACTGTAGATTCATCACGATTACGTCGTCGGCAAACCGCATCGGTCCCTGGTACAGCGTTTTGAACGCCGCGCCTACGCTGCCCCCGAATCCTTCCAGATGATCTGCAATCTGCTCGTCGCCGCCATGCACGACCATCAGGCGGATCGGATTACGGCGAAAAAAGGAACTGCTCCAGGGTCCGTCAGCTTCGAAGGGTGCGCAGAGCGGGAAACTCCGTCCCCGCTTGACCAGGCGGGTGGCTGCGACGATCTTCTCGGGCGTGATGTAGTTGAGCGTTCCGATCTGGTCGGTATCGCCCCATTTGCCCCAGTTGCGCACGCGCTTCGCGACTTCACGCCAGTTCTCAGGCATCTGAGATTCCTCTAGCGATGGCAACCCTCAATGCTGTGTAGCACCGCCATCGATCGTATAGGCTGCCCCTGTGATGTAAGTGGCTTCGTCTGAAACCAGGAACGAGATCAGGCCGGCGACTTCCTCGGGACGCGCGATGCGCGGAACGATGCCCGGCCCCGAAGTCATCGTCTTAAGGCCCAACTTCTTCATAGAAATCTGCAGCATTGGCGTGTCCACCGGACCCGGGTAGATCGCATTGCAGCGGATGTTTTCGGCCGCGTTCTGGAAAGCGACCGCTCGGGTGATGGCTGCCACTCCCCCCTTGCTGGCCGTGTACGAGGTTCCGCCACCGCCGCGTAGCGCGGCGGTGGAAGCCAAATTGACAATCGCTCCGCCGCCGGCGCGCTTGAGATGAGGAACACCGTACTTGCAGAGCAGGAAGATACCGCGCAGGTTGACCGCGATGGTCCGGTCGAACACCTCCTCCGACACATCGACTATCTTGGTGTCCTCCATCAGCGAGATTCCGTGACAATTCGCCATCGTGGTGAGCTTGCCAAACCGCGATACGGCCACGTCAATTGCGCGCTTGACATCTTCGGTGCGTGAGACGTCAGCCGGGGCGACTAGGGCCTGCTCCTCGCCGATGCTCTTCAAGGTCTCTTTGAGACCCGTTTCGTTAATATCCAGCAATGCGACTTTGCATCCTTCCCGTGCAAATACCTGCGCAGCGCTCCTGCCTATGCCGGATGCGGCACCGGTGACAATCGCAACCTTATCTTTGAGTCTCACCCTCTTCGGCCTCCGGCGTTGGGGTTGACGACTGGTTAGTTCCGCGCGAAGCGCGGGATAACGTGCCTGCCAAACAGCTCGATCGATCTCATCACCTTCTCGTGGGGTATCGACCAGAACTGTTGCATCCCCATGAGATGGTCCAGCCCGGTAACTTTCTGGATGTGCTCGAGTTGCTTGATACAAGTGTCGGGACTGCCGCAGATAACGGTCCGGTTCCTGAGCAGGTAGTCCATGTTGACCTGATCCCGCGTAACGCCCTTGGGCAGGTTGACGCCGGCACGCTGCGGCACGTCGCGAGTACCCTCCTTGACAGCGGCCTGGAGCTGCCCACCCACAGTGAATATCGTGTTGACGTAAGACATGAACGCGCGCTCAGCGTTCTCTCGCGCCTGCTTATCGGTCTCAGCACAGTGCACCATATAGAAGACGGCAGCCCGATTATTGACTTCTGACCCCACCGGCTGCGCTTCCTTAAGCGCATCGCGATAGAGCTGAATGCGGCGCGCGACCTCGTCGGGATCGAGCATCACCACCAGGGTCAGCAATCCGAGACCCATCTTTCCGCATAGGGTGTGGGTCTCTTCGTTGCTGCAAGCAAGCCACAGCGGTGGGTGCGGCCTTTGTATCGGCATCGGCACTACCGTCCGCTCGGGTATGTCGAAGTAGCGCCCCTTCCAGGAAAACGTTCCGTCCTGGCTATTCCAGATATTGAGCAGGATTCGCAGTCCCTCTTCCCATCGGGCGCGCGTTTCGTCTGGTGGGATGCCGAATCCGCCCAATTCCTGGATGGTGGCCGAGCGGCCGGTGCCAACCTCGACACGGCCTTTGCTCAGTATGTCGAGCGTAGCGATTCGCTCCGCAACGCGCACCGGATGATTGTAGGGGAACGGTAGCAGCACGACCGCATGTCCGATACGGATCTTCGATGTCCGCTGGCTAAGCGCGCCATACAACACCTCTGGCGCAGAACAGTGCGAGAATCCGGGCTGAAAATGGTGCTCGACACTCCAGAAGTTGCTGAAGCCAACCTCCTCCGCCAGAGCTACCTGTTCCAGCACCTGGTGAAAGACTTGCGCCTCGCGCTCCCGATGCTTCAGTGGGCTGTTAACCTGAATCTCGTAAAAGATCCCGAAGTCCATGCCGCTCTCCCCTGGCCTATCGCGGGTCCGGCTGAGAATGCCGCCTGGTGTCATCCGGAGTTCAGTGAGCAACGCGAAAAGTACCTGCACCGAGGGGCTTGCCGACGAATATACTCTCGGACCGGCCTACCCTGCGACGCCGGTATCGACTCCTCGACCACGAAGCGCTGCTTATCAAATCGGCAGAGCCCTCGGGAAGAGGCGCTCCTTGCGCGGCCCGGAAAGGAGCGAAGCGATGTACGGCACCGGCCGTAATGGTTCCATCGCTCCGGGACCTGACGGGCACGGCACGATCAGCACTCGTGAGAGGTTAGAGGAGACCGAGTAGTCCGGGGCAGCCGCGGCAACCTTGATCCGCCGCCTCTGGGCAGAAGTTATCTCGAGTATGAGCCGGGGGCAGTTAGTTTTGGCAGCAGTTCTGGTCATACCGTTAAGCTATAGTACGCGATTGACGGCTCAGTGTCGTGGCGACCAGCTTCCCAGCATGGCTTTTCAGGCATTTTGGTCGATACCTTTAAAAGAGCTTCTCCATGGCACACTCCGGTCACCTCTGAGCTGCGATAATCATTTGCGAGAGCAGGCGACTTTCTTCTCGTGAACGATGCACGATATGGCCTGCGCTCGAGCAAGAGTGCTTAGTATACAATCGGCTCGCCGCGCATGAGCCGCACAGAGAGCCTGTAGCTTTGATACCGACCAATCCAACCCCTTCGAGGGCAGGGGAACCGGAGAGGAATGATCCAAATTCCGCAGAAATTTGCAAAGATTTTTCTCTGGTCCTCCTCCAGGTCCAGGAAGGGTTCGCCGCTAGGTCGCTTGTTTTCCTCGCGCTGCCCGGCGGCGCCAAATTCACAAACTCAGAGTGGAAATGAACAGAGGAAGGTTGGAAGCTTTCAGCGACGGCGTGATCGCTATCATCATCACGATCATGGTGCTGGAGATGAAGGTACCGCACGGAGAAAACCTGGAAGCGCTATCACCCGTGCTGCCGGTGTTCCTGAGTTACATATTGAGCTTCACCTATGTCGGCATCTACTGGAACAACCACCATCACATGTTGCATACGGTTACCGCGGTCACGGGTGGAATGCTCTGGGCGAACCTCCACCTATTGTTCTGGCTGTCGTTGTTTCCGTTTACCACCGGCTGGATGGGTGAGAATCACTTCACCCCGATACCCACCGCGCTCTACGGCGTGGTCCTGCTGATGGCCGCTATTGCGTACAGCGTGCTCCAGGAAGTAATCATCCGCGCGCAGGGGCCAAACTCGGTCCTGAAAAACGCGATTGGGCGCGACTGGAAAGGCAAACTGTCGCCGATACTTTATTTTCTATCGATCGTTGCCGCCCTTTGTTCACCTTCGATCTCCCAAACAATCTTCGTTGCCGTGGCGCTTTTCTGGCTGATTCCGGACCGACGTATCAAGAACATCCTGTCGCAGAGCGATGCTTAGTTTCTTCGACGGATGCTGCAAAGTGAGATCGTTACGTCTTCAGCGATCATGACCGACCGCTGCGGGCCTGCTCGCCGGACGTTTAGCAGATCTGCTCGCATCACGCAGACCAACTGTGATTCGCTATTGGCCAAGCGTCGACAACTACTCGACTCGTTGGATGTCGTTTAAAGATCCATTTTCCATCGACCGCTCGCTTTCGGCACGGTAGATGCGGAAGAGTACTCTGCCCAGCCGAGGAATTTCGGCTCATTCCCGTCCATGTCGCGTCCGAAAAGACTCAGACGACTCATTGCCAGTCTCCGTTGGCCTTGATTGAAAAGCTCTCTCGTCGAGTGTGCATTTGGTTAGTCGAAGCGGGAAGGGTCGAATGGTCCTTCCCGCTTCGTTATCTAGTTGCTTCGGTCGCTCTACTACTGCTCAGGAGTGATCGTGCCGAACAGGCCGTCCGCCTATGCGTTCGGACCTGCGCTGAAATACATCGTGTTGGCAGGAGCATTTAGAGCGCCGTCGCCATCCATGATTTTCCAGAGACCGTCGATCACCAGGGGCGAGATCTGCAGGCCGTTCCGGGTTAGAAGCTCACCAAGGGGCAGCCCGGTTGCCGGATCGAACACCGGAATGTGGCCGTTGCCCTGGTTTCCAACCAGCACAGCTTGCCGCTCGGGATGCCGAAGTCGGCGGGCGCGATCGCAAGCCCCCACGGTGAATTGAGGAAGCCTCTGGATGCAAACCGCCGCACGAAGAATCCATCGGTCGTGAAAATATCGATGAAACCGTGCCCAGCTCCCTTCACGTCATCCTCCGCGTCATCGTCTTCTGGGCATAGGAAACATAAAGTTGGCCGTTGAGGTTAGCGATCCCGAACGGCGCGTGGCGCTTCGGAAGAAACGGATCTTCGAACTTCCCATTACGCCTCACCGGCATGTAGGACCAGTCAAACACATCGATTGCGCCGTCGTGGAAGTCGGTCGCGTAGATGTGCGGCCGGCCATCGCGGGTAACCCCTTGGGCGAGGCCCTTGTAGATCAAACCGTCCTCGGAGTTGTCTCTACGGATCGCCGCCTCCTTGCCCAACGACCCCTGCCATCCGGAGATCGTTCCATCTTCGGTAGCGAAGATGAAGATGTCGCCGTCGAAATTGTTGCCTGGTGTATTCGATTTGAACGCGTTGGCAACCATACCGGTCGGAGTCGCCTGAGCGTCATTTCCGATCGGCGGCGGCACTGTAACGACCAGCGTTTGAATCGCCCCCAGCCCGTCGTACAAAGTTGCGACACCCGAGTGGTTGTCATTGACCCAGATAGCGCCATTGGGCTGAAAGGCCATGCCCCACGCATTGAGGAGATTGTCATCGGGCAGCGCGGCCTTGCCCGCCTCATCCGAGATTAGGTTGGTTTGCTTGTAGAAAATTGCCGGCGCCGCGATCGCCGCTCCGCCTTCGATTGACAACATCATCAATGCGAGCGCGATCGACGTGAAGACGAACTTATACAGTCGTGTGGAATACACTTCGAACCAGTTCCTCCATTACTATTGTCGACGATCAGTCGAGCGCCCACGCTAGCAATGGACCATCAACTGACTGACTCCCGTTCAAATCGTCGAGTGTGGAGAGAGGTTCCCGCTAGAGAGTATTTTGGATCGAAACTACTGCAGAAACTCAGGCGCGGCCGACAATGCTATCTTCTCGCCATTTCGGACAAGAACATGACTCTCGTCCTTTACCAACTCGAGAGGTATCAGATAGGCGGCTACAGCATTCGTCAGAAAAACGAAATACATAATGGTGCGTTACGGCAGCGACAGCATAGGAGAGTCCTGGATGAGATGAAGGAGTGATTGGGCAGGGCACGTCGAATATGAAAGTCAGCCCGAGCAGCCATCTGAGAGGCGGT
>DASXMJ010000244.1 GCA_036495685.1 Candidatus Binataceae bacterium
GGAAAACGTAAGTAACATAGCACATTCCTGCTCCGGCTTGCTACGAGGCGCAGCTCCGCTACCCTCGCGTCCATGAAGACCCATACGGCGTGGTTGGCTCTTTGCGTCGCCGTAATTTGCCCGGTTGCGCATGCGCTGGGCGGTGAAGTGCAGTGTCCTGCGACCATCGCGGTGGATCAGAAAATCACCAACACCCCCGCCGGATGGACCGCCGGCTACAACGGCTTCACTAACGAGCTCGCCAGCCTGACCGTATACGATGGGCCGCCCGAGGAGGGCGCCTCGCTGGTGTACAGCGATCAGAAGATGGTCGCGGATAGTGTCACGCAAATCTGGCAACTCGCGCCCAACGATCGCGGCAACTGGATAACCTGCGGATATTCGAATACCGCCGCGCAGCTCACCCAGAAAATCCCCGCCGATGTGACTCGATGTGAGGCCACGTTTGAACGCAACGTCAGCTTTGGCGACGGACGCCATCCCATGCGCAAGGCCATCTGCAGTTCGACAACCCCACGCGGCGAGCAAAGGTTAACGTTCGTTAAGCTTAACGTCCGTTAAGTATCTGAAATCGCGATAGTTTTTGCACGTTTCGGGATAGACCAAAACGCCAATCGGGCTAGAACTTGGCAGGTAAGGACGGACTCTTTCACCTATCTACTCTCATATTACGACGTCTCAATGTTGGCACTTTCTATGCTCTATCAGTCAAGCGAGAGAAGTTCGGAGGTAAGGAAGATGACGTCGAACAAAATCTTGAAACGGCTGATTCCCATGGTGCTGGCGGGGGTCGTGATGCTGGTGCTGGCGACGCCGATGACGGCGAGCGCGCGCGATTGGGATCATCATGATAACGGTCGCCACAACGGATGGGTTCATCAGGATCGCGATGATTTCCACCACAATGGACGGGTCGATCATGATCGCGACTACTTTCGTCGCGCGCCGAGGGCATATTACCCGAACAACTACTACCGAAACGCACCGGCCTACGGCAGGAGCTACGCTGGACCGTGTAACGTGACTCGCCTGCAGAACGTCTATCGCCAGGACCGCGCGACCGGCCATCCGGCCGCAGCCAATGACGTGGCGCGCCGGATGCAGCTCTGTGGCGGAGCGTCCTCGGGTTATCCATACTCCGGCTACTACGGGCAGAACGGCTCGATGTTCGCACCTCTGCTGGGTAACTTCGGCTGGTAACTTCTTTCGCCTTCGCTAAGCGAAAACACCGACAACTAGGGCGCGCCGCAAATGCGGCGCGCCCTTTTTTTTGACCGGGGCTAGCGCCAGAATGGGCCGACTCGACCGAAAGGCGCTGAGCCAGAAATGAAACCAGACAGCCGGGGACTCGCCGTCACCACCGACTCGGACCAGGCGATCGCTGCCATCAATCACTTTACGGACGCGGCCCTTTCCCTGAAGCCCGGCATGGCCGACATCACCGCAGCGGCTCGGCGCGAACCCGAGTGCGCGATGCTCCAGATCTTTGCGGCCGTGCTCCATGTACTGTCGCAGTCAGATCTGGAAGCTCGCCGCGGCCTTCGCTACCTCGATCTCGCGCGCCAACGTGGCGCGGATTTGAACGAGCGCGAGCGAAACCTCATCGATGCCGTCGCTGCCGGATGCGACGGAGACTTCGATCGTGCGATAGGCGTGTACGGGCAGGTCGTTGAACGCTGGCCGAGGGACATATTGGCCGCCAAGCTGGCGGAGTTCCACTGCTTTGAGACCGGCGACGCCGCGCGCCAGCTGGAAATCATGGAGAACGTGGCGCGCGCCAATGGTGAATCGCCGCACGCGCTCGCCATGTATGCGTTCGCGTTGGAACTGAACGGCCGCCGCGAAGACGCCGAGCAAGTTTCGCGTGCCGCGCTGCGGCTGGACCCGGATTCGATGTGGGCGCAGCATTGCCTGGCCCACGTTTACGGCGAGCAGGCGCGCGTGAGCGAGGGAATCGCGGCACTGGAAAACTACGCTCCCGGATGGAGAACCTTCGGCCAGTACATCCAGTCGCATAACTGGTTCCACCTGGCGACTTTGTACCTGATGCAACTCGACTTCAATCGCGCGCTCGATGCTTACCGTCACCACATCTGGGGATTTCAGTCCGACGAGATCGTGGAACACACCGATGCGATCCTGCTCTTATGGTACGTCGAGCTCGCGGGCGGCGAGGTGCAGGAGCGCTGGCGCGAAGTAGCGCCGCACATCCAGGCCAAGGCCCACGCGCGGGTGTTTCCATTCCTGAGCAGCATTTACCTCTATGCGCTGGAGCGGGCCGGGGAGTCGGCGGAAGTCGATCGTGCGCTTGCGGAGATGGAAGAGTATGCGCGCAGCCAAACCGGGCGCGCCGCCTACGTCTGGAACGAAATCGGCCTCAAGCAAGCGCGCGGCTCTGTGGCGTTCGCCCGTGGCGACTTCGACCGAGCTGCCGCGCTGCTCGGCGGCGCGCTCGGCGATATTGCATGTGGCGGTGGTAGTGACGAGCAGCGCGCGGTGTTCGCGCAATCGCATTTCCTGAGTTTGAGCCGCGCGGGCCTCAGGCAGCAGGCGCAGCACGCCTTCCACGACTATCTCGCGGGGCGCTCATCTGCTGCGCTCTTCCAGCGGTGGCGGGCAGAGATCGGCGGATGATCGCGCGTCCGCCGCACGCCCCATTGCTTCTGGTCATTTCCTTGTTGCTCGCGGTTCTCGCACCGCGGGCCCTTGCCGCCGAGGTCCAGACCGATCTGGGTGCCAGCCTGGTGAAACTGGCGAAACAAAAATTTGGCGAGCTAAACCGAGCCGAGCGGTTGCTGGTTGCGGCGGCGGCGGTCCGCAACCTGGTGTGGCTCGGTCCCAGCACTGATCCCAGCGACCCGTCAAATGCGGTTACCCATGGCGACAAGTGGGGCCCCGAGCGCAGCGTGCGCGCGGAAGTCATCCGCTGGCTGGCTTCCGATCCCGGAGCCGCCGCCTTCGTGCACCCGAGCGGTCCGGGCTTCGCCGGGGCACGCGTGACCGGCGAAATCGATTTCTCCTATCTGGTCCTACCTCGTCCGATCACCATGCTCGGCTGCTACATTCCGGACGGGATCGACCTCACCTATGCGCACACCCAGGGGATCGATCTGCGCCGCAGTTTAACCGGAACCATCGATGCTGACTCCGCGACCATCGACGGGGATCTGTCGATGTTGAACGGGCGTTACGCCACGGTGAGCATGTTTCGCACCCACCTGACCGGCAACCTCGATTTCATCGGCGCGCAGGTGTCGAGTCCGGGTGAATATTCGATTCTGGCGACGGAAGCTACCATCGGGGGCGACGCGGATTTTCACCACGGGTTCACGACTGACGGCCTCATCGATTTCCGCTTTGCAAAGGTCGGACATTCGCTGAGCTTCAACGATGCACACTTCGGCGGCGCCGGCGGAAGTGGACTGAACGCGGAACGGGCGGCGGTCGCCGGTATGATCTACTGGGTAAATGTCGCTCACACATCACGGACGATCCTTGATCTGGCCAATGCGCGCGCTGAAGGGCTGGGCGATGATGCGGCGAGCTGGCCCGCGCCCGGAAATCTGAATCTCGACGGATTTGTCTATGGGTCGATCGTCGACGGTCCCACCGATGCGCCGGCACGTTTGCGATGGTTGGGCCGACAGGCGCCCGGCTACCGGCCGCAACCGTACGAGGAGCTCGCCAGAGTGCTGACGGCGGACGGCGACACGAGCGGCGCTACTAGTGTGCTGATCGCGCAGCGGCAGGCGGAACGTCGGTTCGGCAATCTAGGGCGCCTGGAGCGGCTCTGGAATCTCCTCCTCCAGATCACGATCGGTTACGGCTTTCGGCCGCTGCGTGCGCTCTGGTGGATTCTCGGTTTCGTTTTGCTCGGCACCGCCCTGTTCGGCGCCGGCTATCGGATGAGAATCATCACCCCGACCGAGGCCAACGCCTACGGCAAGTTCGCCGAGACCGGCCGTGCACCCGTGCACTATCCGTCCTTCAATGCCTTGGTGTATTCGTTGGAAAATTTCTTGCCGGTGGTCGACCTGCATCAGGGGGAATACTGGCGGCCAAATCCAGGTCTGCGTGATTCAGGCACTATCCCAGCGTCCTTACTTCACTGCTATCTTTGGCTGCACATCCTCGCTGGATGGATCCTGACGCCACTGCTCTTCGCCGGACTGTCCGGTCTTATCCGCCCGGCGTAACTTTTGGTCGTTGGACCGACCGAGCGCCGGGTCCGCTATTCAGAAGTTCAATATACGGGACGTCCTCCCGCGGTGTCCTTTGAGGAGAAGAGCAGATCCCGGGGGAAGCCGCGTGATCGCGCATCGCGCGCCGAATGCGCGCTCTACCTCACCGTCGCGTGGGCCACGTTGATCTATTTGTAAGAATCCTCGCCGCGATGTTCGGAGCAACGCTTCCGCGGGGCTGACACCTTTCACGGCTTGGCATCGAGGACGGCCTTGCCGGTTGCAGGATCGAATGGCACCGAAAATTGCTCATGCCAAACTAGCCATTTACCACCCTCTTTTCGGTCCACCCCAGTGTAGCGGCTGGTTTGCGAATGTGTGCCACTCTTGTCGATCCAGGTGGTCAGAATAATGTAATGCGCGACCCCAAGGTCGCCGCTTACCAGCACATCCACTGACTCCATGCGAGCATGAAAGTCGGACACTGATTTGAAAAATTCATTCGCCTTGGTCAGCGCCGCTTTGTTGAGCTGAAGGGGGATGGTGTCCTCGAAGAAGATCGCGTTCGGATCATCCGAGTAGAAGGCCATAATCGCGCTTACATCTTTGCTGTTGTGTGCGGCGATGAGACGTTGGTTGAGAGCCATGACCTCAGCCTGATCGCTCTCCCTCGGTGCTTGAGCGTGCGTCATCGACACGACTGTGATCCCAACCATCGCGAGAGACAGCAATATCGGAGCTCGTACTTTTGTCGTCATGTTTTCCCTCCACAGAAGTGGGCCAAGCGCAACTCTTCTATCCAAGCTTTGGATGGAGGGCCATGGTTGCCCTATCCAGGGCGAGCGCCGACAATCGCCTCACTCGATCCGCGAAGGGGGAGCGTTACACAACACGCCAAGTTGCCTTTTACACGAAGAACCAGCACTCCTGGGTGACCTTGCCGGCTGGCACGATGCCATTCGAAACGGAACCCACTGAGACAGAAGTGCTCGCGCTTATGGAACAGTTACGCGGTTCCTAAACCCAGCCTGCTTCGGTCCAACCGGGGCGGTTTCTCTTCAGTTATTTACAGGGCTAGCGAAAGAGGGCGGACCGCCGCACCAAACCCCAGACCGCTCTTTTTCTCGCTTCCGCTACGGGGAACCATTGAGCGGGTTAGTTCGTCACCGTTCCCGGTCAGAAACTACAAAATGATAAGGCGAGCCGACCGGCTAGGGCGTATGCTTGATCTGAAGTTCGGAGATGATTCGCGTTAAGTTCTGGCTCGTGGGGTTTCTTGTTCTCGGTCTTGCAGTGCCGGCTTCGGCGCAGACCAGTCTGGAAATTCCGCAGTCGCAGTCGCAGAATCCGGTCCCAATCCCGAGCTTCACGCCGCGCTCCGTTCCTTCTTCAAGCGCGCAAGAGGGTGGAACATTGCAAATCGCGCCGGCTCCCGCCGCGACGCCATCGACTACCCAACAGCTCGCACCCGCCCCGCAAACTCTCGATCCCGCGGTCGCTGCTGCCGCCGCTGCTGCGGCTGCCTTGAACGCACTGTTGGTCGCGCAGCCAACCCCCGGGGCGCCGCCCGAAGCGGTTGTTCCCACGCCCGCATCACCGCCCCCGTCGTCACCCCTCACGTCGCAGGCGGAGCCCAAGCTGCCGCAGGTTTTCCGCGGATGCTGGGAGGGCGAGGTTGTCATGGTGGATGACCTGGAGCGCTTGCCCGGCGCACACAAGGTTGGCTACTGGACGCCCAAGACCTATCGACTCTGCTACCAGCGCATCGGCGAGGGACCCTTTCATCTGACTTTCAGCGAAACCGGCGTCGTTCCCAATGAACAAATCAGGAACGCGCGCGGCCACGTCGATGCCCTGGCGACGGATGGGCGCGGGTACGCGAAGATGCGATCCGATCTTCGGTTCGATGAAAACCACGTCGAGCCAGGCCTGCGCGGCAGCACGTTCGCAGTCGACGAAATCACAATGCTCGACTGTAGGATCAGGGACGAGGCGATGGCGGTGAGTGCAGAAGTGTACGGAACGCGCGACGACGAACCATGGTTCAAAGCCCGCTGGCACGCCGACTTCCGACACGTACCCCAGTGAGCGCGCGCCGACACCTTGCGCAAAGCCCGGGCACCTGAAAAATCGCTCGGGTGGGCGCGACAGGCCGCGCGTTGCGTCGGGTTCCCTAGCTTCGAGAGTGGAAGCCGCTATTTAAGCCGGATGCTCCACCTTGTCCAACACCAAGGAAGCACGCGGAACTGGCAAGAGATAGCTCGACTCCCGTTGAGCGCCTCACCGTGACAGGCGTGTCGCGCCGCCAACTACCGATTGGTATCGTCGATCACGATGGGTCAGCACGAGCATCATGAGCACCTCCATAGCCCCACCCTACCCGGCGCGGCGACCGTGAAAGACCCCGTTTGCGGCATGAGCGTGGATCCGACCACCGCGCCAGGTTCGAACGAATGGCACGGCACGACCTACTACTTCTGCAGCCAGAAGTGTCTTGCGAAGTTCAAGCAAAACCCGGATAAGTTCGTCGGTGATTCGCCTAAATCGGTGATCCAACCAGCCGCTCGGCAGAGCGCTCCACCGGGCGCGCAGTACACCTGCCCGATGCATCCCGAGATCGTCCGCGATGGGGCGGGGGTCTGCCCGATCTGCGGCATGGCGCTTGAGCCGATCGCGCCGCAGGCAGAGAGCGCGGACGCCAATCCAGAGCTGCGCGACATGACCCGCCGCTTCTGGGTAGGTCTTGCGCTCACGATTCCGATCCTTGTGGAAATGGTACTACCTGAACGCATCGTGGCGCCGATGATGGCTCCCGCGCCAATGCAAAAAACGATGCTCATTTTGGCGACTCCAGTCGTGTTGTGGGCAGGGTGGCCGTTCTTTGAGCGCGGGTACCAGTCGCTGAAGACGCTTAATCTCAATATGTTCACGCTCATCGCAAGTGGCGTGGGTGTCGCATACGTGTACAGTCTGCTGGCAACTCTCGCGCCGCAAATTTTCCCGGTCTCGCTACGCGACGCGCACGGCCTCATCCCAGCATATTTCGAGGCGGCCGCCTCGATTGTAGTGCTGGTCCTGCTCGGACAGGTGCTGGAACTCCGTGCGCGCAGCCAGACCAGTGGAGCGATTCGCGCTCTGCTGGGACTCGCGCCCAAGACCGCACGCCGTATCGGCGCTGATGGTCACGAGTCAGATGTGCCGCTGGGCGACGTACGGCCGGGAGACAAGCTCCGGGTTCGACCCGGGGAGAAGGTCCCGGTCGACGGCTCGGTAATCGAGGGCGCCAGCGCGATTGACGAAGCGATGGTCACCGGAGAGCCGGTCCCGGTCGAGAAAAAGGCTGGCGATCGAGTGATCGGCGGCACCGTTAACACCACCGGGAGCATCGTCATGCGCGCCGAACGCGTCGGCACGGAAACGCTGCTCGCGCAGATCGTGCAGATGGTAAGTGCGGCGCAAAGAAGCCACGCGCCGATTCAGCGCCTAGCCGATCGGGTGAGCGCCTATTTCGTGCCCGCGGTGATGGTGGTCGCGATGGTGACCTTTGTCGTTTGGCTGGGAGTCGGTGCGGGACTGGGACGCGCGGTGGTAAACGCGGTGGCCGTGTTGATCATCGCGTGCCCGTGCGCGCTGGGTCTCGCAACCCCGATGGCGATTATGGTTGGAACCGGGCGCGGCGCGCGCGAAGGTGTGCTGGTGCGTAACGCGGAAGCACTGGAGATTCTCGAACGCGTCGATACTTTGCTCGCCGACAAAACTGGGACCCTGACCGAAGGAAAGCCGCGCCTGGTTTCGGTCACCGCGGTCGATCGGACCAGCGAGCGTGAGATCCTCGCCTATGCAGCAGCCCTGGAACGCGCCAGTGAGCATCCGCTTGCTGCAGCAATCGTGGCCGCAGCGGAGTCGAAGGGCGAGGCGCTGTCTTCGGTGAAAGACTTCAGGGCGATTGCAGGAAAAGGAGTGACTGGAATCGTCAACGATCATTCAATCGCCCTCGGCAACGCGTCGCTCTTTGCGGAGCTCGGTATCGAAGACTCGACCCTCGCTGCTCTTGCCGAGCGACTTAGCGGTGACGGGCAAACCGTTATGCTGCTGGCCGTCGACGGGCGCGCGGCGGGAACCATTGGAGTCGCCGATCCGATCAAGTCCTCAACCCCGGATGCGGTGCGGGCGCTGCACCACGAAGGGGTACGCATTGTCATGCTGACCGGAGATAGCTGCGTAACCGCCGCCGTAGTAGCGGCAAAACTCGGAATCGACGAGGTGCGCGCACAAGTGCTCCCCGCCGCCAAAGCTGAAGAAGTGAAGCGGCTCCAGGCGCAAGGGCGAATCGTCGCGATGGCGGGCGATGGAATCAACGATGCCCCAGCGCTCGCCGCCGCCCAGGTGGGAATTGCGATGGGCACCGGCACAGATGTCGCGATTGAAAGCGCCGGTGTCACGCTAGTGAAGGGTGACTTGCGCAGTATCGCGAAAGCGCGGCGCCTGTCGCATGCGACCATGCGCAATATCCGCCAGAACCTATTCTTCGCCTTCTTCTACAACGTGCTCGGAGTCCCGATAGCGGCGGGCGTCCTGTACCCGTTCCTGGGTCTGCTGCTGAGTCCGATAATCGCAAGCGCGGCCATGAGCCTGAGTTCAGTCTCCGTAGTGACCAACGCACTACGCCTCCGCCACGTGCGCTTGTGATAGCCGTCCGAACCAAACGGCTGTACTGTTTTGCGGCGGCGTGGT
>DASXMJ010000245.1 GCA_036495685.1 Candidatus Binataceae bacterium
ACGAAGAACAAAAGGCCAAGCCAGGAGCCGTGCCCCTCGGCTTCTTGAGCCGCCATCGCGGTCGATGGAAAAAGCGCGGCGAGGGAAACGAGGGCAGTTGCAATCCAGCGTTTCATCGTCGTCAATTGTGCGTTCCGTCGCCGTTGAGCCGCCGCCCAAGTACCCGTTCCGCCAGCTCGCCCGCCAGCGTCCGTCCCATCTCTTCCAGGTCGTGCTCGGCCGCCTTGAGCTCGCCTTCGATGCGGGTCCGGGCAGCATCGAGTGACGCTCGTGCATCGGCTTTAGCGGTTTCCAACAGCTGGGCCGCTTCCGCCTCGACCCTGCGCCGTTCCCCGTCGCGGTGCTCCAAGGCTTCGCGACGCATCGCGTTCAGGCGCTGTTCGCGCGTCTCGTCCGCCGCCCTCGCCTCTTTCAAGAGTTGCTCGGTGCGATCATTGAGGCTCCGGAACCGCTCTTCGCGCTGGGAAAGCAGGTTGAGAAACGGACGAAAAAACAACCGGCTGAATATAAACCAGAAAACCAGAAAGGAGACAATCAGAACTCCGAAGGTCCCCCAATTCGGAGGAATGTGCATACTAGCGCGTCTCTCCAGGCGTTATGCCAGCGGAAAATCTTATCCTGAATCAGTTTCTTTGGGCAGGGTTAGGCAGGCTTTTTCGTCGCCCCGGCGCGGGGTTTTAGGTACCGACATCAGCGTGTGCGGACTGAACCCGGACTCTGGGATCGCCGCGAAGATCAGGCCGGCTTGGGTCCTCCGCCAGACGCGGTTGCTTGCGTTGTCGGGGTGATGCGGTCTTCCTTGGGAAACACCGTAACCTTGCGGTCCTCGCGCGCCGCGTCCGGTTGCATCGAGCAATGTCCCTCGAACTGTGCGCCTTCGTGGATACTCAGAAGGGGAGCTGCGAGATTGCCGGCGACCTTCGCTGAGGGACGGATTTCGATTTTTTGCGATCCGGTTATGTCGCCACTGACTTTGCCGCCCACGATAACCGCCGCCGCCTTGATTTGCGCGGTCACGACGGCGGTCTCTCCGATATGGAGGCTGTCCTTCGAGATAATTTCCCCATCAACTTCGCCATCAATTCGTGCAGGGCCATCAAAAGACAGCTTGCCGCTGACTCTCGTTCCACGATCGAGATGGGCGATACCTTCGCTTGTCGGAGCCGAGGCGGGCCGTGCCGGAGAGGATTGCGGAGCTTGTGCCGAGACGGCGGGCTGCGGCTGAGAATTGGAGGACGGCTGGACCGGCTGAATCTTTGCACCCTTTTCGGGCTCTTTATTGAATAGGGCCATGGGAAACCGCTCCTTGGCAAATCGGGAGTTTGGTCCGATCTAACCCGTCAGAATGCTAGCTCAGGCTTGGCTATTAGCCCATGGAAATGGGACTGTCAAATTTGGACCAGCCATGGTAGCGCGGCATTATTACCGAGAAATGTAGGGGGACCGGGGAGCTCGAACTGAAGCCAGGGAGCGAACCCAACTTCCTTCGCGACAGCGGTTTCGGATAGCTTGCCCATATGACGGCCGCGTTGGTCGAGGTCGTCAATCAACCGAGGAGTTCAATCACCATGGCTGCGAATCTGGACAAGTATATGGATCTGTTTCGTGACAAAAAAGCATTCGCTCACATCGCCACGGTCATGCCCGATGGCTCGCCACAGGTAACTCCGGTCTGGATCGACTATCGAAACGGCCGCATTGCCTTCAATACCGCGCGCGGGCGAGTCAAAGACCGCAATCTAAAAGAAGGCTCCAAAATCGCACTGTCGGTGCAGGACCCTGACAACCCCTACCGCTACGTCCAGGTGCGCGGCAGAGTCGCAAGGGTGACGGAAGAAGGCGCGACTCAGCACATCGATGCACTCGCCAAGAAGTACATGGGAGTGGACAAATACCCGTTCCACTCACCCCAGGAGAAGCGCGTAATTTACGAAATCGACGCGACCTCTGCCCAAGGTATGTGAGTCGCTTAGGCGGGCGGCAGCGAGGACCGCGCCCAAAGGGGGTTCCTGGCAGCCGCGATTCGAGGGAACTTCGGTGGAGGCCCATGAGGCGAGCGTTGCATCGTATGGTACAGGCTGGCGCGCGTCTCATGACCTCGGTGCAGATCTTGTGCGAGCTCCAGCGTGATAGGGCGCAAGGAAACGGTCCCGGTCTTCATGAACTTGTTAATTGAGACCGGTGGCACCGCCGCCATCCAGTTCGCTTACGATAGGGCGGGTATCAACCATCGCCACAATCGCAGGGCTTCGATGTGCTAATTTTTTCGACCGGCGATTACTTGATGGAAAAGCCCAGCTCACAGCCGACGAGTGCGGGGCTGCCCGGTCATCAAGCCCGCAGACTTTTTTCTCAAACCCGACCCAGCGGTGGAGGAGCTTCCACGGTTGTTCCGCAGGTCGAACCGCACTGCGGGCATAGATATTCATATTTGTCGCCCTCGGGCAGAACGAGCAGCAGGCGCTTGCGCACCGGCACCGCACGTTTGCAGTGCGGGCAGGCCAGCAGGCTAGCTTCCATTCGCTCGAATGCGGGTTTTCGCTGCGTCGGCATCGCGCTTCCAACAATAACCACTGAGGCGAACCGTGGAAAGGTTACGGGGGCGGTCGCGGTGATACGCGATTGCCAAAAGATTGCGGAAATCACACGAGGCCGGCGCAGATAACCGGGGGTTCTTCATTTAAACGGATGGTTCCAGCTCGTCCGAAGGGCGGCCCGGATCCGTCTCTTGCGGAAGTAGGACCGCCGGAAGTCCGGGTTGTCTCACCTCCGAGGCGGTCCTAAGATTCCGGTTTGCACGATGAAGGTTCAGACAACCGATGCGCGGCGGCCGCGGGTTTACTTGGAAACCTACGGATGCCAGATGAACATCGCCGACTCGCAGACGGTGACGGCGGTGTTGCGGCGTGCAGGTTATGCGACCGCGGACAAACCGGAAGACGCCGATGTGATCCTGCTTAACACCTGCGCCATTCGCGAACACGCAGAAGAGCGGGTCCTGGGGCGGCTCGGGGATCTGGCGCGAATCAAGCACCGCCGGCCCGAAATCCGCCTGGGGCTACTTGGATGCATGGCGCAGCATAATCGCGGGGGGCTGGTCGAAAAGGCGCCCCATCTCGATCTGGTCGCGGGACCGGACAGCTATCGGCGACTACCCGAGTTGATCGGACGCGCTGGATTTGATCCTGCTGTCGATGTGCGCCTGGACCGCGCCGAAACCTACGCCGATATCACCCCCGATTACGATGGCTCGATTCGCGCCTACGTCACCGCAATGCGTGGGTGCGACAAGTTTTGTGCGTTCTGCGTGGTGCCCTATGTGCGCGGGCGCGAGCGCTCGAT
Organism: Candidatus Binataceae bacterium; assembly: GCA_036495685.1. Classification (NCBI taxonomy): domain Bacteria; phylum Candidatus Binatota; class Binatia (SeqCode); order Binatales (SeqCode); family Binataceae (SeqCode); species Binataceae bacterium (SeqCode). Next base: position 3,343 of record DASXMJ010000245.1, read on the forward strand.
CGCGCCGCAGGATCTGCTCCGCGAGGTGAACGAGCTGGCGGCGCGCGGTGTACGCGAGGTGGTGCTGCTAGGTCAGACGGTCAATGCGTATCGCTTCGGGGAAACCGACTTTGGCGGGCTGCTTAAGATGATCGCGCGCATCGACGGCATCGAGCGCATTCGCTTTACCTCGCCGCATCCGAGCGACATGGGCAATTCGGTCATCGAGGCAATGGAGTCGGAACCGAAGGTCCAGCCGTACCTGCACCTGCCGGTCCAATCTGGATCGAACCGGATGCTCGCTTCGATGGATCGTGGCTACTCGGTCGAGGAATACCTGAAACTGGTCGAACGTCTGCGCGCGGCGGTTCCCGCACTAGCGCTCTCAACCGACATCATCGTCGGGTTTCACGGGGAGGAACTTGCCGATCACGAAGCCACCCTCGCGCTGATGCGCACGGTCGGTTACGACCAGGCATTTACCTTCAAGTATTCGGTGCGCGAGCACACGCGCGCCTACAAGCTCGGCGACACGGTCGGCGACGAGGAAAAGAGCCGGCGCCTGGCGGAAGTAATCGCGCTCCAGGAGGCGACCTCGCTCGAACGCAATCGCGCCACCATCGGGCAGAGCTTTCCAGTGTTGGTGGAAGGACCGGCGCGCCGCGGCGAGGGCATGCTCTCCGGCAAGACCCCTCAGTTCAAGACCGCGATTTTCCCCGACCGGGGCGCCAGAGTCGGCACAACCGTTGCGGTGCGCGTCGAGTCAGCCACCGCGCACACACTCATGTGCTCGGTCGCCGGCTAGCGGCCGGACAAGATTGCACGGCTCCAAGTCGCAAGCGGTTCTCCGGGGGTCTTCGTGGTTTGCCGTTTGCGCGAGAGGAACCACCTAGCGCACATACACCGGGTTCGAGAGAATCCACAGATGGCCCTTCCGGTAGGCCTCGAGCCGATAGGTTCCGGACTGGGTAGGCGCGAACTCCAGCGTTTGGGCATTCTCGGTCGCTGATGCCTGCTCGCCGTCGCGCAGCAGTATGATCTTTTCCGCCGACCCGGGAAGCTCCGCCTGAAGCTTCAGCGATGGAGTCAGGTGTACCTCTTCTCCCATCATGGTTTTGGTCTCGCCATCGCGCGCAAAAAACGCGAACTCGCCGACGTAGCCGAGAATATCGAAGCTCACGTAGGCGTGACCGCGTTTCAGTGCATCCACGATCGGATCGATGCTGCGCTCGGGTGAGAGGAGGTGAGTCGTATAGAAGAGGAACAGCTGTGCCAGGGTTCCAACCTTCGAGCCCGCCACCGTCAGGTTGTCGGGCGCGCCCATCCCGGCGACCAGCGTGACCCGTGAAGCCGACGCGAGCTTGTCGTAGATTTCCAGGTTCTGGTCGGGACGCGGAACCAGGCCGAGCAGAAATCGGTCGGTGCTCAAAAACACGGCGCGCCAATAGAGGGTGCTCTGATTTTCCGCTTTCCACGCGGCATTCTGGTTGTAAATCTCGATCCCGTCGGCCAGCGCATAGTCGCCCGCCGATTTGAATTCACTCGGCCCGGCCGCGATTGCAACGCCGCCCTGGTCATGAATTGCGCCGACCAGCTCGCCGGATGGTTTCGACAAATCGATCGGCGCGCGGGGATTGATCGCGATGATGTCACCGCCATCGACGGGGAACGATGCGCCGGGAATAAACAAGATCGCCGAGGTAAAACCTCCGATCCCGTAATCGGTAGCCCCGGGCCGAGCGCGATCCCCAATCATGATGAAGTCAATTTGCGCGCTTTTGGCCTGGTCTGCGACCGCGCCCTGGTCGAGGTTGGCATCCTTGATGCGCAAATCGAAGATGCCGCGATAGTCACGCAGGTCGGGAAATTCCAGCGCCGGCGCCACCTCGCGCCCGGGTGGCAATTCGGTGCTGGGAAGCGGCGCACTACATCCGATCAGGTAGATAGCGGCGAGGGCGGCGAAAGGTCTGAGTAGTCGCAAACGCTGCACGGCGGTCCACAATAACAGACGGAAGCAAAAATCCGCAGATTACGCCGAGTTCGGAGTCAGACGAAGCGCAGAGTGGTCTCGAACATGAAAGATCCGTGAGTTCTTTTGCCTCCAGTTGACTCTGGGTTCCTGCGGACCTAGTCTCAGTAGGCTATTAAACAGGAGAATTATGGAAATTCGTGTTGAGGGCTCCCTCGACCAGGCGATGCGCGTGCTCAAGCGCAAGCTCGCCAAGGAGGGAGTGTTCAAGGAGATGAAAAAGCGGGCTTTCTATGAGAAGCCCAGCGTGCGGCGCAAGCGCAAGCGTTCGGAAGCACAGCGCCGCCGCCGCAAAGAACAACGTCGCCGGCGCGCCTCCTCTCTATAGCTCAAGTCCAACGAATCCCACCTCGCCCGGATTCGTGACGAATCGAACAAGCCAACCTCCCTCTCGCAGAGGAAAGCGCGAGCCGGTTTGCTCGGCTGCCGGCCGGTCGGTGTGCACGCGCTTTCGGCTCTCAGGCTAGGCGATGGGATCGAGTGGGCGCCAGGTAAAAACCACCTGACCGCCCGCGGCGTAACAGTCGAGATCGTAGTGCGGCTGTCCCGCCCTAGTCCGCGCGTTGCGGAAATTCTCCACCGCACGATGCATAGCCTCGGGCGTGGGCGCGTCGATGCCCCGCTCCAGCTGTTCCGCTTTGACCGCGGAACTCAAATCAACCGCAAGACAATTGATACCGCAATGCTGTTCCAGCGCGCCGGTGCCAAAGGCGGTGCAGCGCAGGCACAGCACTACCGGTGATCGCTCGTCCACCGCGTTGCGCCCGAAGAATTCGTGTTCCAGGCGGCGCAATCCGATCGTGCATTCGTTCCATGCTTCGCGGGCGCGCTCCGCCGAAAAACGGCGGATCGCGCGGGCCAGTTCGCGCATCAGCAAGTCGCCCGAACGCGGCTTAAGCGCGACGATCGCATCCTCTTCGACCCGGGCCGTGGAGCCAAGCTGCTGGGCGAGAAACTCGCGGAGATTGATGGGGAGCCGGCTCCCAAGCGGGAGCCGCACGTTGTCCGATTGATCCGGTTCGAGCTGGGGCGTGCGGGCACGACGGGTAAATGGCCGCGGCGTTACCACAGGGGCCAGAGATGCAAGGCGCTCCAGCGGAGTTAGCGCTCCATAGGCGAGTCTCGATACGTGCGCGTGCCGACGAACGAGCGGACCATTTCTCACGGCATGAAACCTCCTGAGCTCGACGCCTCGGTGGGCTGCTCACAGGTGCTTTCAGAGGCAGGCCGCGGCAATCCGGCTGCCGCCGGTTTCGAGGCAACTCCGGCGGACCTGTAATTCGACCTGGAAAATCCGATAACGGAATCGACGGCGGGCCCCCAGTCTCGGCTGCGACCCCCGTCCACAGAATGCGAAAAGAAGTAAACGGCGCTCTCTCCGGAGTCGGATCCGGACAGGGCCTCGCGAAGAGCGCCACAGCTAACCAGCGCCATGCGCAGAGTCTCTTCCATCAGCCCACCGCTCCGCTGAGCGACTGCTGCCCGCCCCTCCCCACAAACCAAACAGCGGCTCGATGGATTCTGAGCACGAGGCCAGACTCAATACCCCCCGCGGTCTAGAGTCTCACGCCGTGCGACGTTTCATCAGGCCAACGGCTTTTCGCCCGCAACTAACAATTGGTTTAGCTCCTGCCAGTGGCTCGGGCAACTAATTGAACGATCGATCAATTGCGCTGCTCGCCTTGACAACCAACCGCTCGCGTGACCTTTTTTGCAGCGGCTTCAGGCACCATTACTCGGCCCGTATGAGGTACCCTAATGAATCTCGATTCGATTTTCGCCACACCCATCACCCGTAGCCTCAACATCAAGTATCCAATCTTTCAGGCGGGAATGGGTTTTGTTGCACACGCAGAACTCGCCAGCGCGGTGTCTAACGCGGGCGGACTCGGGTGCATCGGTTCCGGATCGATGAGCGCGCGTGAATTAAGCGAACAAATCCATCGCTGTCGCGATCTGACTGATCGGCCCTTCGGAGTCGATATTCTTTTTGCTGAGGTCAAGGCCGACAAGAACAACCCCACCGTGGTGCGCTACGCTTCCAACGTTCAGAAGCTCATCGACATCACCTTCGAAGAGAAGGTCCCGGTCATCGTTTCCGGTCTCGGCAATCCCGCGGGGATCGTTCCCCAGGCGCAAAAGCAGGGAGTGGTCGTGATGTCGCTGTGCGGCAACGTGAAGCAGGCGCGCCGGCTGGAAGCATCCGGCGTCGACGCGATTATCGCGCAGGGACACGAAGCGGGTGGGCACACGGGACGAATCGGCACGATGACGCTGGTGCCACAGATAGTCGACGCGGTGCGGGTGCCAGTGCTGGCCGCGGGCGGACTGGCTGATGGGCGCGGGCTTTTGGCGGCTTTGGCGTTGGGCGCTGAAGGGGTCTGGATGGGGAGCCGTTTCGTCGCATCGATCGAGGCCTACGCGCATGCGAATTACAAAAACAAGATCGTGGAGATCGACGAGGAGGGAACCACCATCACGCGCTGCCACTCCGGAAAGCCCTGTCGGCTCATCCGCAACAAATTCACCGAATCGTGGGTGGGGCGCGAGGCGGAAATCAAGCCGTTCCCGATTCAGTCGGTCGAATACGGGTTCCCGCTGGCGGAGAAGGCGCGCTACGAGGGCAAGGTCGAAGAAGGCGGGATGGCGTGCGGGCAGAGCGCGGGACTTATCAATGCCATCAAACCGGCCGGACAGATAGTGCGCGATGTGATGAGCGAAGCACAGGCGACGCTGGAGGAGCGCTTCCTTTCTCTCCGCAAATCGAAAGCGGCCTGAGGCGTACCCAAACCCGCTTCGCGCGCCCTCGCGCGTCGCGGACCCCCGCAACCGCGTCGATCTTCCGCGGCTCGGTTGCAGGCGGCTGCGAACGCGGGGCAGTGACAATTGCGCTCGGTCCGAACCTCGCGAGGAGCGACGGCAGCGTGCGGCGCCGACGAATTGCCTATCCTCTGAGGCGTTATCCGGAAAATCGACTCTCGTCCCGCAACGGGGAAGCGGAGGCGCTGCTATTCCGCATGTACCCGCACGTTGCGCATGTCGCGCTGCAGGAACAAAAAGGTCGGGACCATCAGCAACATCAGCACGGTTAGCATCCGGTAGATATCATTAAACGAGAGCATCATCGCCTGGCGCTGCACCAGCCCGTAGATCATTGCCATCCCATGGCGCTGGCCCATGGCGAACTGTTGCGCCAGGTCGACTCCGCGTGCTCCCGGCATTCGCAGATGCGGGAGAGTGAAGACCGACACATGTTCCACCAGGTAGCTTTGGCGCACCTGCTGGCGACGAATCAGCAGCGTGGTCAGATACGAGGTTCCGATAGCAGCGCCCAGGTTGCGGGTGACCGAATAGAGACTCGCGGCGCGCTGCATCTTGAATTTTTCCATCGAGCTGAGCGCGGCCGCCGAGAGACCCGGAAACACAAGTCCGGTGCCAGCGCCCTGCAGCACGGTCGGCCAGATGATGCGGAAGGTGTCGGATTGCAGGTTGAGACCCGCCATCGACCACATCGCGAACGCAACCAGAAAGAAACCCACCCCGATGAGCGGACGATAGTCGAGGCCGCGCCGCGCGATGAAACCCAGGAGAACCATCGAAAGCATGGTGCCGATTCCGCGCGGCGCCATCACCAGGCCCGCTTTCGACGCCGTGTACCCAAGCAGCTCCTGCAAAAACACCGGATTCAAAATCGCGGTGCCGTACAGGGTGAAGGTGAGAAAGATGACCAGCGAAACCGGCAGGAAGAAGCGCGAATCCTGGAGAATACTCAAGTCGATGATCGGGTCCGAGGTGCGCGGCTCATGGTAGATAAGCACGAACAGCGCGCTCAGCGCGGCAAACGTGTACCAGACCACCCACGCGCTCTGGAACCAGTCGGCGCGCTCACCGCGGTCGAGTACGATCTCGCCGAGACCGAGCATGACAACCAGGCACAGGATGCCGACGTAGTCGATCTTGCCGCGGCGGCGCTGGCGCATGTAGTCGGGGTCTTCGACGAACCGCATCACCATGAAGGCGGCCAGCGTTCCGATCGGCACGTTTATGTAGAAGTTCCAGCGCCAGGTCCACGCGTCGGTGATCCATCCGCCGACGGTAGGCCCCATAATCGGCGCGACCATCATTCCGATGCCCCAGATAGCCATCGCCATCGCCTGCTCGCGCGGGGGAAAGGTCTCCATCAGGATGGCCTGCGAGAGCGGCATCATCGCGGCACCGGCCGCACCTTGGGCAAGGCGGAAGAGCACGATCTGATTGAGCGATTGCGCTACGCCGCAGAGCGCAGACGCGGCCACGAACATCGTGATCGAGACGATGAAATAGCGCTTGCGGCCGAACCGCTCGGCGATCCAGCCGGTCATCGGGATCATGATCCCGGCGGCGACCAGGTAGCTGGTGACTACCCACGCGATCTCATCAACGCTGGCGGAAAAGCTGCCCTGCATGTGAGGCAGCGAGACGTTGACGATGGAACTGTCGAGGACCTCGAGCACGGTCCCGAGCATTACCGAAAGCGCGATAATCCATTTTTTCGCGGCGGAAAGCTCGTGCGCCTCGTGCGCAATCGCAGCCGGTTGTGCAGCAGCCATCGGTGTCATCGCGCGGCGAACCCGTACCGCGGGTTACAGCCGCTAGAGCTAGAAAGCCGGGTTGTTCTCCTCCCGGGCACCATGAAACTAGCCCAAGCGGCTAAAGCTCGCAAAGAACCAGCATGCGGCTTACGGTCAGAACACGGGTAGCCAACGTTCTTGGGTATCTAACCCTGAGAGATTGAGCTTTCAGGTAAACGAGAAGGCCGGGAACACCACCACGGAAGAGGAGTCCTCTTCACCCACCCGCATTTGCGCCGGCTTTGCGCTGCGCCTTCGATCGGTCCAGGCCTAGAGATTCAGTGGGAGGCGATGCTTCAGGCACCGCCTCCCGTCGGATTTACTTTGCGCTGGTGTAGGCTTCGAGGCGGTACCCGTCGTGGTCTACCACGAACGCGGCGTAGTAGTTTTCGCCGTAGTCGGCGCGCACGCCCGGCTTGCCGTTGTCGCGCCCGCCGCTCTTGAGCGCGGCTGCGTGGAAGCTGTCGACCGCGGAGCGGCTGTTAGCGTCCAAGCAGAAATGGAGCCCGGAGGCTTCGTTGGGCGCCACCGGCTGCTTTGCCGCCAAAAGCCACAACTCCGGCGTCTGGGCGCCATAGCCGGCGTACTCGCCGCCTTCGACCAGGCACTTGTAGCCAAGCGGCTTGAGAGCCGCATCGTAGAAGCCGCGCGCCTTGGCGACATCCTTCACTCCGATCGATACGTGACTGAGCATGTTTGAGTCCTCCTGCGTGAACGTTTCTAACCGGTATGATGGTTAGATACCGGGATCTCCGCTTTATGTCAACCGGCTTGATGGTTAGAATGAAAAGGCGCATGAACCGAACTGCGAAACCCGCGGGCGGGACCCTGCTCGTCACACCAAGGCGCGACCTCTGCCTCGACTTCGCCAACACCTTAAGCTACCGCGGCGGCGACCCGCAGGAGTCGATCCACGACTTCGGCGAGCTGGTTCGCTGGTGTGCCAGCAACGCGCTGCTCACCGCAGACGGATGCGAGCGTGCGTTGCGCTGGTGGGAGCAACACTCCGAGCAAGCGGCCGCCGTCTTTGCGGACGCGATCGCGATGCGCGAGGCGAGCTATGGGATCTTCTTCGCGCTCGCGGCGCGCAGAACCCCGGAGCCGCGCGCCGTCGCCGCAATGAACCGCGCGCTCGCCGCGGCCCCCCCTCGCCGGGTGCTGGTGCGCGGCAATAGGGGCTTCGGCTGGCAGATCGATCGAGTCGGGTTTTCCGCTCCCGCCCTGCTCGCCCCGGTACTGTGGTCGGCCGGAGACCTGATGGTCAATTCCGACACCATGCGTTTGCGTCATTGCTCGAACGACCAATGCTTGTGGCTATTCCTCGACGACAGCAAGAATGGCAGCCGCCGTTGGTGTTCGATGCGGGCCTGCGGCAATCGAGCAAAGGCTCATCGGCATTATTTGCGCACCCGGACCGCCTGACGGTGCGCTGTCAGGCCCAAGGTGGGGGCCCTATCGAAGCTGGTTTGCGTCCCTCCGAAGACCTTCGGCGCATGGGACCATCGCAAGCGCCTACCGGGCTTTCCGGACCAGGCGCGCTTTGCTTTCCGCCGACCAGATCTTTGGAAACGGGTAGAACGTTTTGAAGGCTGGCGCGTCCTTCGGCAGTTGCAGCCAGGGCACTTTGCTTCTGGTGAAAATGTGCACGTCGGGCGTCACTGACTGTGGCTTATCGAGGGTGCCGGCACGCACGAAGTACGCGTCATTGGGGGCGCCCTGGTAATCGCTCCAGAGGTAGGTGCCGCAGCGCTCGCAGAAATAGACGTCGTGCGCCTGCCCGGTGCCGCCGGCCAGGCGAAATGACTTGGGTGCCGCCTTGCTGCTGGTTTTGACGAACTGCTTTTCGATCCAGATGTTGATAACGAACGCGCCGCCGGTGATGCGTTGGCAGTCGCGGCAGTGACAGGCGTGGACGATCAGCGGATCGTTGCCGAGCTTGTAGCGGATATTTCCGCACGCGCATCCGCCGGTCAGATTCTTGGTTTTGCCGGTCATCACATTCTCCTTGGATAAAGTTCCGACTTCTTAAGTAGCACTTGGCGGTTTATAAAACTTTGCAAAAATTGCTGTTGGAGCCTAAAGCCGTAGATCCCCAAGGAACTGGACTGGATAGAAAATCGTGATAGTCGTGCCCGGAATGACCTGCTAACGCGGCGATTAAATTTAGGTCTGCAAGTTACGGAGGCGGGCTTGCGCTTTTAGGTCACCCGGAGCCCAAGCCATAATTCGGACAAAGTTTAGACAGTCTCATCTGGGGCTAAGACGGATCCGTCTTGGGCCTTAGGCGGGTTTTGCCGAATCAGAAAGTCCCGGAGAAGCAGGACCTGTCCAGAAGATGCCGGGAGACAGTGGGACCTCGTCTTATCGTGCCTCCTTCACCGCCGGAATCGTCCAGCTCCGGTCCAGTAGCGATGGAGGCGGCTCGCTAGGCCAGTACAAGCGGAGCATGAGAACAAACTTGTCGGATGGCGCCGGCAACCAGTTAGATTCCTCGCCCTTGGCCGGGGCCTCGTGCTGAATCAGAAGGTCAACTGAACCGTCGGCGTTCGTCTTAAGTTTATTTCGCGCGCTGAGCGTGTACCGGTTGAGCGGATTTGCAACGAAGAAGTAGTTCGCGTCGTACATCGTCAGTGACCAAAACCCCTTGGCGGGCGGCATCTGGTCCTTGTCCAAATGCATGACGTATTTGTTGGCCCCCGAGTACGGCTTCCCCGCGGCGTCAACTTCCGAGGTTGGAT